>CAZSQD010000007.1:17554-28439 GCA_964608925.1 uncultured Kordia sp. | reverse complement strand
AATACCCAAGGAGCCTTGAATTTATGGCATAAAAAAAACCTCTCATTTCTGAAAGGGTTTTTACTCAGTAGCGGGAGCTGGACTCGAACCAGCGACCTTCGGGTTATGAGCCCGACGAGCTGCCTACTGCTCTATCCCGCGCTATTGGACGGCAAATATACAACTGTTTTATGGTTATACAAGTGCTTTTTAAGTTTTTATGTTAAAAATTACAGGTTTTCCTTTATTTTTATCGCAATTGCTTCAAATTCAGATTTCTCTAACTTTTCTTTTTTAACAAATTGCGCATCTTCCATAGTGTTTAGTGGTATTAGATGTACGTGTACGTGTGGTACTTCTAACCCAATAACTGTCATTCCAACACGCTTACAAGCTATCCCTTTTTCAATTGCTTGTGCTACTTTACGAGAAAATTGCATTAATTTTAAATACTCATCTTCTGGTAAATCAAAAACCTTATTGGTTTCTTTTTTAGGAACACATAAGGTATGCCCTTTTGCATTAGGATTAATATCTAAAAATGCTAAAAAGTCTTCTGTTTCAGCAATTTTGTAACATGGTATTTCTCCGCTAATAATTTTTGTAAATATGGACATACTGTTTATTTAAAGATTGAAAAATTAAAAGATTAAAAAAAGCTCTCGATGTAGCACATTGAGTAAAATTAAAGCTATTGGCTATCACCCTGCTATTAATCTCTTGAAATTTCTACAATTTCAAATTTCATAATACCGTTAGGTACTTTTACCTCAGCAATATCACCTACAGAATTACCTAATAATCCTTTACCAATTGGAGAGGTTACGGATATTTTATTACTAGCTAAGTCTGATTCACTTTCTGCTACTAACGTATATACCATTTCCATACCATTAGTGGTGTTTTTAATTTTCACTTTTGAATGTATTAATACTTTAGAGGTGTCTAATTGCGACTCATCTAAAATACGTGCATTGGCAAAAATATTTTCCAATTTAGAAATTTCCATTTCTAACATCCCTTGTGCTTCCTTAGCAGCATCATACTCCGCATTTTCAGATAAATCTCCTTTATCTCTTGCTTCTGCAATTGCTTGTGATGCTTTTGGGCGCGCTACGTCTCTAAGTTGATTTAACTCGTCTTTTAATTTCTTAAATCCTTCTTCAGAGTAATAAGATACTTTACTCATAATATATTTTTATTTTAATTCTTAAATTATACTTTTTGAATTTGTATTACGTTATATAATACAAAAAATCCCACTTCCTGAAAATACTCCAGAATAGGATTACTATAACAAATATAAGAAATTTTATGCTTTGTTGTAACTTGCAATCCAAATTAATGCCTTTATGAAAAAAATTGCTATATACTTTACACTCTTTATTTTATGTTTTTCTTGTAAAAATGATGATGATACTTCAAACGGTTGCGTGAGTAAACTACTCCCTGATTACCCTTTTGACACTGGGAGTACTATTAATTTAAACTTACCTCAATACAGTAGCTTACAGTTTGCTGGGAACACACTGTTTTTAAGTAGTTATGGCGTAAAAGGGGTTTATTTATACAACACAGGAAGCACTATTGTTGCATTTGAGGCTAGTGATCCTGCTCATGCGCCAAACAGTTGCTCTTTAATGTCATTAAATGGTATTGAATTAGTGTGTTCTTGCGAAAGCTATAAATATCAATTACTTACGGGGCAACAAGTTGTTGGTGGTACTGGTAATTGTTTACGCGCTTACCGAGTGGATAGAAATACTAATATTGTTAGGGTTTATAATTAATTGCAGGGTGATAGCTTAATTATACCTAAAAGCAAATATAGATAGACTATAAAAAAAATGTAAACAGGTAATTAGTTTTTATACTGAAACATAAAACTTACAACTGCAATAATATTAAATAGGTTACCTAACAACAAAACAACCCAAGCGTATTGTTTGGTCATTAAATTAGCGATAAAATAAAAAAGAAGAGTAGCTCCTCCAATAAAAAAAGGTAACCAACGCATTATTATTGCTGCCATACCAATATTATTTAACGTATTCGAATAATTTAAAGCAACAAAACATAAAATAGCAATAACTATTGTAATAATCCAGTTGATTTTTGTGTTTTTTAAAATGTTCATCTTGTTTATTTTATAATTGTAAGGTAGCTATTTACTAACACTTATTCAAATAATTAATTTACTCGCGTTAGTGCGTAAATTAATTATCCTTTTTTGGAGAAAATGTAATGTTTTGTGCTTTTAAAAAGTAATCCGATAACTGTCGGATTTATGAGCTCTTGCAAAAGCCAACAAAACCACATTTAATACCCGAAAAATAGTATTTATAACACGTGAAAACGCATAAAAAACCGCTCTTAAATTGCATCAAGAGCGGTCTAGAAAACTGTTTATACTTCTTATTAAGTGTGGTTTAACTACTAAAATTTTAGGGTAGCACCTACTAAGAAATTACGAGTAGCTTGTGGATATAACCAAACACCTTCAATTGTTGTAGTTACACCTGGTGTTGACCACGTATCATCATAATTATAATACCCTCCATTTGAAATATATTCTTCATTAAAAATATTATTTACCAATGCTGATAAAACAATAGATGTGAATATTGATTTGGGTTGGATGGTATAATTTACATTAAAATCATTCACAAAATAACGGTCTAATTTTGAAACTTTAGAGTTGTTGTTACTCATAAATTGTGATCCTACATATTTACTTAAAAAGGATAGGTTTAAGTTTTTAATTGGTTGATATACCAACGCATTTGAAGCAACTATTTCGGGAGAAAAAGTAATATCCGTAGTGCCTAAATTTAGTAACTCACCATTCATATTTACGTGGGTTTCTTTATTTTTATTACTACTTAATGTAATATTGGGTTGTATAGAAAATTTACTATTTAATTTAATTTTTGCATCTAATTCAATACCTAAACGAGAGCTTTCACCACTATTATCACGTATAGGGCTGCTTGTATCATCTCTATCTCCTGTAAGTACTAACTGCTCATTATACAACATATAATATACATTAGTGCTCACACTAAATTTAGTATTTTTAAAACGCCACCCTAATTCAAAATCATTTAGCTGTTCTGGTTTAATATCAGGATTACTTTTAAAATCACTCCTACTTGGTTCTCTATTAGCACGTGCGTAAGAAAAGTATAGGTTATTTGCATTATTTAGATTAAAACTAACCCCTGCTTTAGGATTGAAAAAATTAAAATCTTTATCAATTTCAAACAATGCTCCGTCAGAGTTTGTCCCGCTTGTTGAATAGTTTACGGTACGTTGTTGAATGTCAGCAAAAATACTTACCTTATTATTGAGTTTGTAAGTGGCTTTAGTAAACACGTTAAAGTCGTATTTTTTACCTTTACCGTCGTAATAATGATTTCTAATTTCACTATTTCCTGCATTTTGAGCCCAAATTACCTCGCCAAAATGATCACCTTCATATAAACTAAAAGAACCTCCAAAAGAAGCATCTATTTTATCTTTTTTGTAATTTAACCCTGCATTAAATACATAAAAATCATTATCCAGCCATCTTCTTCTTATCAAATCGGTAGTATTTATGGTTTGCCCTCCTAAAACAATATCTGTAAAACCATAGGTTGCAAAATCTTGATTTTCTTTATATTGCTCATAAAAACCACGACCATACGTATAATTTACACCTACATTTAATGACAATACATCGTTTAATTTTTCATTCCAATGCAATTGATAATGGTCTTGCTTGTAGTTATCTACTTCATTATCATAAAATTGAGTGTTTCCATCAACATCGGTATATTGACCTGCTGCGTTTTGACTCCTATCTTCTTTTATTTGATTTCTAGTTAAGCCATACCATGCTTGATACGTAATTTCATGACCTCCAAACGCTAATGCTTTTATTAAAGTGTTGGCATCAATATAAGTAGCTTGTAGAAAGTACGAATCCAAGTTAGAAGAGGCTCTATCAATATAGCCATCTGATTTTATTTTTGATAGACGCCCAGAAATTTCCACGTGATTATTCAATAATCCTGTGCTGTATTTTACATTGTGTTTACGAGTCCCATAACTCCCAAACGAATTGGATATTTCGCCATTTGCTTGTTTAGAAACTGCATCTGTTAAAATATTAATACTGGCACCAAATGCTCCAGAACCATTGGTAGATGTTCCTACACCACGTTGTAATTGTAAACTTTCTACGGAAGAAGAAAAGTCAGGTAAATCTACCCAAAAAGTTCCTAAACCCTCTGCATCATTGTACGGAATACCGTTAATGGTAATGTTTGTAGATGCACCACTTACACCACGAACTCTAATACCTGTATAACCAACACCTGCTCCTGCATCACTTGTGGTTACTACAGATGGTAAATAGTTTAATAAAATAGGTAAATCTTGCCCTAAATTTCTACTTTCCAACGCTGTTTTAGAAACATTGGAATGGGTAATAGGTGCACTAGCTTCTACTCGAATAGCTTTTACTAGTACTTCGTCTAATTTTTGAATTACAACCGTATCTTTTACGGTTTTTTGTTGTGCAATAGCACTTACTGATAGCACAAAAAATGCTACATAAAGAAAAGTGTTTTTCATGTCGATTTGTTTTAAAAAATCGAATAAAAAGAGGAAATTATTCTTTTAACGCTAAGCGTTATTAAAATTACTAAAACAAGTATTATTGTACCTGTTTTTTTTAAATAAAACGGCGACTCTCGCCTTCCTAAACAGCATTACCTGTTCTAGGTTCAATGGGTATGATCTCAGCCAAATTAAGTTTAAAGTTTAAAAAGTTTAAAGTTGATTGACTCAACTTGTCTTCTTTTTACTTTTCTACTAAAAAAAGCACCCCTTTTTTGAGAACGGCGCAAATGTAGTTTGGATTTTTGAATTACGAATTACGAATTATGCTTTTTTTTAATCTAAATTAGGTTTTTTACGGTTTTGCTTTAGTTGAGCTCGTAAGTTTTTATTTTTTAGACGCTTACGTATTACGCTTTTAGGTATTTTTGTTTTGATTCGCTTTTTAGGAATTACTATTCCTGATTTTAAAAGCACAACAAAGCGCTTAATAACCAGTTCTTTATTTTTATGCTGGCTTCTACTTTCGGAACATTGCAGGTGCAACAGTCCACCTTTTGTGATTTTATGGGATAGTTTTTTACGGATACGTAATTTTCTAAATCCGTTAAACCTTTTGAGTTTTCCATATCAAAAGTTAGCTCAATTTTAGAAGACACTTTGTTTACATGTTGCCCTCCTGCTCCTGAGCTTCGTACTGCTTTAAAAGCACACTCTTGTATAACTACTTCAACTTGCATTAGGAAATTTGATGTGCAGGTTTAAATAAATCATTTACCGTTTTTACGGGGTTAAAGGTTTTTAAAGGTACCTCAACAAAAATAGTATTCCAATTTGCCATTGCTCCATTCCATAATCCTGGGTGTTCCAATGCTTTTAGTTTTTTTCCGTTTTTTGATTTTACAGAGATAAACGATGCTTTTTCATCTACAAAATTTAATAAATTATATTTATTTCCCTTGTAGTTTTTCACACCACATACTAGGTCTACTGGATTAAAATGTGTTGCAGTTTTTAAAATTTCTTTTTGATGTTTATTTGATTTATCTACCTGAGCAGCTTCAACAATTTGTAAAGATATGTCACCATTTTCTGCTTTTACCCAAAACGGACCACCTCCTGGTTCTCCTTCATTTTTAACCATTCCGCAAACCCGAATAGGTCTGTTTATTTTATTCTGGAGATATTCTATTTGATATTTTAGAGCAAATTTTTCAAAATCTTTATCAATAACAACATTTAATTTTTGATATAAAAAGTTCGCTATTGCTATTGCTTTTACTTCCGTAATATCAGATAATTCTAATACTTTTTGATATTCAAATATTTGTGCTTGTAATTGTAATAGCAATCCTGCTAATACTTTTTTATAATGCGCTACTTCATCTTCATATTTGTAAACAACTATATTGTCAATATTTTTAATAAAAATAATATCGGCATCTAAATCGTTTAAGTTTTCAATTAAGGCACCGTGACCTGATGGACGAAATAACAGATTGCCATTTTTATTACGAAAAGGTTCGTTTTTTAAATTTACAGCAATAGTATCAGTTTTACTTTTTTGATTACTAAATGTAATTTTAAAGTTAGTAGCTGTTTTTTTAGAAATTACCTTTTCTATACGTTTAAACTCTACATCAAACCTATGATTGTGTTTTTCTGAAATGGTAAAGTGTAGTTTGGCAATTCCTTTTTTTGAGGCATATTGAGTGGCTTCAAATAAATGTTCGCCAAAAGCAGTAGCGGTGTGCTCTTTATATTTGTGAAATGGCAATAAGCCTTTAGGTGTGTTTGCGTAATCACAATTACCACCATTATTTAACATTGTTTTTACAAAACTTAATTTATCTGAATCTGATGTTATTTTTGAGTTAGATTTATTTAGTTTTTGAATTACCATTTTATAAAATGGTAATTTTTCTAAAGCAATAAAAAACAAAGATAACTCCGTTGCTTTATTTTTATTAATATAGCTATTGATACTTTCTTTTTCAATATTATAATTCTCTAAAAACTCATATAAAAATTTAAACATCCTTGTTGCTGCTCCAGAAGCAGGTACAAATTTTAATAATTCAAAATTTTCTTTTTCTAATTCAAAATAAGCTGCAAACTCTTTTTCTTGATTTTTTGAAAATTTTAAAATACCATTATCTATGGTTGCACTATTTTTTAAATTAATTGGAGAAATACCTATTTCAAACAACTGTATTTGTTGCTTAACTTCATTAATCGTTAATTTATTATCTTGTATTTGTTGTATGTCTGTTTCTGTAAAATTCACTTAATTTAAGGTATTATCCCAAATTAACATTCTAATGTCGTATAAATTAATTTGGTATTATTTTATTTATTTGAGTTATTGCTTTTTGTAATCTTTTTTGTTGATTTCCCTCAACTATTATATGCGGGAAATTGTATTTTTTTAAGGTTTCTTCAAAAATTAAAAACATTTCTTTTCTATTGGTAGTAACATCTCTTACTACATCTTTTTCCCACGGAACATCTATACTTGTAAGTATATATAAGTGATATTGGTGTGTTAAAATACTTTTTTCAAGTTCTTTTGGAGAAAACCCATTATAAATGGTTTGTGAATATACCAAAGTTTCTAATAAATTGGTATCACAAACTAATATTTTTTCTGTTTTATGGGCTATCTCATTTTCTAACTGCATTTGCCCAATTGCAATAGGTAGTACATCTTCCTCTGTTAATTGTTTACCTTCCTTTAATTTGTCAAGTGCATATTGCCTTGAAAATTCAGGCACCCAATTAGTTTGGTAATGTGCTGCTAATTGTTTGGATAGCGTAGTTTTACCTGTGCTTTCTGGACCAAAAATTACAATTTTTATGCAATTAGTTGCGGTTTGCTTAAGTTTTTCTTCCATTCTAAATAGCCATAAACGGCAATTATTGTAAAAATAAGATATTGAACACTGGTAAAGGTAAACCCTTTATAAAAATATAGCGGCACGGATATAATATCACCCACAATCCAAAACAACCAATTTTCTATTTTTCGTTTTGCCATGAGCCACATACCTACAAAAAATATTGCGGTTGTAAAAGTATCTACATAAGCCGTCCAACTTGTCCATTTATCAAAAGTTACATACACCGCATACACAAATAGTAGTGTTGCCATAAAAATAACTATTGCTATTATTTTCTCTTTTTTAGTCGTTTGTGAAATTGGAGAAACTACATTACCATTGCTTTTACGGGTCCAAATATACCAACCATAAATACTCATTATAAAGTAATAGGCGTTAATCATCATATCCCCTAAAAGCGCCCATTTTAACAATAAATACACAAAAATAAGTGTACTAACGATACCGGTTGGAAATACCCAAATGTTATTTTTTTTTGAACACCAAACGGATATAAATCCGAAAATGATAGCCACAATTTCCAAAACAATATCTAACGTTTCATACTCCGAATATTGACTGAACAAACTATTAAAAACGTGGTTCATAATTGCTCCTATCGGTTTTTACAATTTTCATATTGGCAATAATGGCGTTGGTGGTTTCAAAGGAGTATTTCAGCTCTTTAGTTAAAACGCGCATAACAGCATCATACTCACCAAAAACTTGTGTGCTTAATGCGTTTTCTTCTATATGCAATCCTGTTGCGCGTAAACGTGTAATAAAATCAATTACGGCTTCCCTAAAATTGTCTTGTAAGGGCATTAAGGTTAATTCTACTGATATTTTCATAATGCAAAATTACAGTTTTGTAATGCAATAGCAAAATGGATTGGTTTTATATACTTATTAAAGAAGAATAACATAGAAATGCCACTTAAAAAGTGGCATTTCTATGTTACGTATTTTTTTTAAAAAAAATAATTAATCAATAATCACTTGCTTGGTCGTGATATTCACATTTGATTTAATGGTGATAAAATACATCCCTTTTGCTAACCTCTCTAAATTAATATGCTGAGCGTTATTAAAATTTACTAAAGAAATAGTTTGTATTTTTTTACCCGTTATATCAATTACTGTCAACTCTTTTAATTGTTCAATACCAGCGTATTTTAGTGTAAAATTACCATTGTTAGGGTTTGGATAGATTTTTACTAACGTATTTAAAAGGTTATTTTCTGCTACACTTAAAACTGCTATTGCCTGTGCTGCTATATTAAAAGTATAAGTACCCTCGCCTACATCATTATTATCAATAGTAATACTTGCTGTTTTAGCTCCTAAAACTGCTGTTGCTGTAAAGGTAATTTCAAAAGTAGTTGAATCTCCAGCGTCTATTGCAGTAGAAGGCATTGTTGTTATCGAAAAATCAGAAGCGTTAGTTCCGCTAATATTTATAGCAGGAATTCCGCTAAGTACTAATTGCTCTGTATTGGTATTAAATATGGTAAACGTTTTAACTATTGTATTACCTGTTTCTGCAGTTCCAAAATCAGTATTATCATTCGTATCAGGAGTTGTATCTCCATCTACTATTGATATGGTGTTACCACGTATATCAATTTCTGCTGTTGGTGGAGCTTGCCATTTTTGACCAAAAATTTCATCTTCATTATCTCCTGGAATATTATCATCACCCTCCCAAACAATAAAATAAGTACCATCTGTACTATTGTATGCTTGTTTAGGTTTTTGTGCACTAAAAGTACTTACTCCATTTGCATCGCCCATATCACTTACTCTACTTTGAGTTTCTAACAGCGCATAATTGGCTGCATCTAATGTTGTGGCAAAAATATCCCAAGCATTACTACCCGGTTCTTCAGATCGGAATGTTATAAGCAACTGTTGATGAGTTGCATTATAAACAATATCAGAAAATGAACTTGTTTCTTCACCATCGCCATCAATACCTGCAAAACTTACTTGTATTTCACTACCTACTAAAACACCAGTAGCACTAACGCGTTGTCCGAATATTTCTTCTTCATTATCTGTATTAACATGATCGGTTTGGTATATTACAAAATACTCATTTAAAAGTGGATTGTAAGCTACACGTGCATTATCTGCATCTCTACTCCCTCCTACATTTGTAATTTGAGTTAGTGTGCCTAATGTTCCTGTTGCGCTTACTAATCTTGACCAAATATTATTATCGCCATTTGTAGGTAAGTCTCCATGAAATGCAACTAAATATTCATTAGATGTTGAATTATAAGCTACGGAAGGTGCACTGGTATATTGTGTGGAAGTACCGGTTTGACTCAACTGTATTTCAGCTCCTAAACCTCCAATTAAAACTCCTGCAGAGGTTAAACGCTGTCCGTAGATATTATAATCAGCAGTAGCGTTTGTTACATTTGCTTGCCAAACAGCAAAATACTCGCCATTAGTAGTATTTACAGTTATTGTTGGTGAGGATACAAAATAACCCGTGTTTCCATCTGGTCCATTTTGAGAAATTCTAATTTCACCCCCTAATCCATTAACTAAAGTTCCGTTAGCTTCTATAAGTTGTCCGTAAACTTCATAGTCGGAATTTACTCCGTCATCTGCACGCCAAACCACCATAAATTGACTTGTCATTGAGTTAAAAACTATTTTAGGATCTGCAGCATCATTATCAGTGTTACCATCTACACCCGTTTGTGAAATTCTAAACTCTCCTCCAATTAACACTCCTGTAGTACTCATAAATTGCCCGAACACTTCCTCATCACTATTAATCATTTCTTTTTCAAAAACGACTAAATAACGATCTAAAGTAGGATCATAAGCAATACCTGGGTCTTCATTATCTAATGACCCACCAGTAGTATGTGTAGTTATTCTAATATCATTAGTACCCGTTTCTCCGCTGGATACATTTCCTTCTCCTTGAATGTTAAAAGTGTAAACACCTTCATCTCCATCATTTGAATTAATGGTAACGGTAGCTGTTCTTGCCCCTAATACACTTGGGTCAAATCTAATTACAAAATAAGAGTTACTGGTGCCATTAATAGGCGAAGTAGCATCTGTTTGAATGGTAAAGTCTGATGCATTAGCACCTGAAACAGTAACTTTAGGTGCACCTGATAAAGTTAATGAAGCTCCCCCTAAGTTTCTAATAAAAAAATAGTGATCTTTATAATTATTATTCAAAGCAACAGCTCCAAAATTAGTATTATCTACTGTATCTGGAGTGGTATCATTATTAGCAATACTTGCATTATTACCCTGAACATCAATTTCTGCCATACCAGCCGGATTAGCAGTAATAGTTGCTAAAGCTATACCATACGGGTCAGCTACTGTGTTATTTAAAACGGTAACATTTGAACCGTCTAAATTAGCACTTCTTACATTATCAAAAC
>CAZSQD010000007.1:0-17544 GCA_964608925.1 uncultured Kordia sp. | reverse complement strand
AAGTTTGTATCCAGCATAACTGAAAAACAACGACCAATATAATTTATTATTAGCTACATCTACAGCTAAACTTCTAGGAGATAATACATATGTGCTATTTAAAATAGTGGTTACAGCTCCTGTACCATCACTATTTTTTCTATAAATACCATCTGCGGTATTTGATGCCCAATACATATGCCCATTTGCGCTATCTATTTGAATGCCATAAACAGTACCCATATTATTTGGGGTTGCTGTAGATGCAACTACTTCTGAATGTAGAGTAACAACACCTGTACCATCTAAATTTGCTCTTTTAATATAATACGTATTTGAACTTCCATTATAAAAGCGCTCTACCCAATAAATATTACTCCCGCTAATCGTCATATTCCTTAAATACACATCTGCAGTAAGGTTAATAATTGTTTCTACGCTACTCCCGTCTAAATTAGCTCTTTTTATTTCTTGATACTCAACCCAATATATTTTAGCATTTGCTTCGTCCATCGCTAAATTATACATTGAAACAGATGATGTGTAGATAGCTTGCTCTAAAGTACCATCAAAATTTTTCTTATAAATTGTATATGGTGATGAGGAGGTGAAAAACAGCTCGTTAGTTACGCTGTTTGTTGTTAGATAACGTGGGTATAATGTTTCTGTTTTTTTAAAGAAAACTTGATCATTTGAGCCATCTAAGCTCATAGAACGTATTTCACGGTTATCTTCATCAATATAAAACACTTTATTATATTGTGCATGCAATACATTACTACTCACTATAAAAACAAGTAGTAATAGGATTAATTTTTTATTCATTTGAAATAGATTTTAGTTAATTTTCATCAAATGTAATCTATTAAGAATAAACTTCCTTAAATTTTTTTTTAAAACGATTATGCTTTTATAACTGCAGACTTAACATTTAAATATAATTACATTAGTTTTTCCACCAAGGTTGAATGACTTCTAATTATTTTTTACTTTACTATTCTGATACACTTTTAACTCCAATCCCATACCGTAGTTATTCATTCCTGATTGCAGTAATTTCGATTTTTTTACGTTTGTCTTTTCATAACGCAACCATTTATTTCCATCTAAAAAGATGCGTTTAATGTATGTGTTTTGTGCTGTTATTTTATCTGTAAAAGGTAATAACGGGCGAAAAGTAGTAGATACTTTTACAATACCTCTACGTGTTTTTATTTCTCTATATTTTTTATTAGGCAATAATTTACCTGCTTTATCGGTATAACCTAAAATTTGGATGGATATGAAAATTCCGTTTTTAGGCAAGTAAATGTCATTTGGATCAATATTTAATTCAAACACATTATCACTTTGTTCCGTTACCCAAAACATAATGTTTTCATAGGTCAACACATCACCTGGTAAACCGTTTTCATTTTCATAAAAATTGACTTTAAACAAGGTTGAGAAAGCTCTTTTTTTAGCGGTTTTACTCTTGCGCTTATCCCAGTTTTTCGCCTCTGTTTTTATAGGTAAATATAGTTTACTAATTTTGGTTGGTTTTTTAGTAGTATTCGGAAAAAACACTGCAATTTCTGACTCTATAGTAGGCAACCAACAATTAAAATAATCTTGGTGCGCTACGGGTTTTACTTTTTGTATTTTAAATTTCCCTTTGGGTTTTGCTTGCACAATTACTTCTTGCAATTGATCGGCAGATGGGTTCATTTTTACTATTGAAGGCAAATTTAAGGTTGCTAATTTGATATCTTCATACCCTAATGCCGTAATTAATAAGCTATCAATATCATGATATAGTTTTTTGGTAAATACAAATTGACCGTCTTCATCAGCAAAAATACCGTTACCATTACCAAAAGAAATGGTTGCAAAAGAAACTGGCTCTTTTGTGAGTGCATCTTGTATGTGGGTTTGGGCAGATACTTTAGTGCATATAAAAAGAACAAGCACTGTTGCTATTACATTTTTCATTTGTGTCTATTTTAAATTTTAAGAGCAATTAATGTGCCACTTTTTATTAAAAAAAAACGCTTATAGCCTATAAAATAATTTAAATCCTAAATTAAATTCAGCACCCAATCTACTCCCTTCATCCGTAAATGTTGCTAACCAAAACCCCTCCATAGGAGCATCCTTTTCACGTAAATTTATAGCATTACTATATTTGTTGATTTTATTTCTAATTCCTAAACCTACATAGCAATTGATTCCGAGTCGCTCTGTAAAATTAATAAACATTCCAAATTTAGGTATTATACCATATTTTTGTTTGGAATAATCAATTTTATCATATTGAAAATACGTACCAGAAGTATTTGTGTAATTACCATTATGAATTTGCGTGCGGTAATTGGTGTAAAATATTTCTGCTGAAAAATATTTTAGTGTTTTTTTATTCGGGTTCAACACATAATAAAATTCAGGTCTAATTTCCCAAAAATTAAACTTTTCTTCATAAGTATTAAACTCAAAAAAGGTGATTTTATCATTTCCATACCCAAGTTCAACACCTGCTTTTAGTTTGTTATTCAAATTATAAATATACCCCAAATTATATCTTGCCGCATTTGGAAATATCGCATTCGGTAAATTTAATGTGGTTAGATAGCCTTTCGTTGAAGAGTTTATTTTTTCTTTTTCTTGCTGTGCGGTAAGTGATAAGCTAATTAGAAATAAAAAAATGGTGCTATATATTTTCATTTGGAGGGTTTTTTATATCCTCAAATTTAAGTGATTATAATTTTTTAAGATTGTTTTTAATGTTAAATTTTCTCAAAAAAAGTAGCATCTTCTTCAAAAGCAGTACCAATAACCACCAAATCAGCTCCTGCTTGATATGCGTTTTGTACTGCCGATAAACTTCGTAATCCGCCTCCAACAATTAGTGGAATAGCTATTGATTTTGACACTTCACTAATAATATTTGCCTCCACATGCAATGTGGCTCCAGAGCCGGCTTCAAGGTAAATGAGTTGCTTACCCATGTATTGACCCGCTAACGCAGTATCTACAATTAATTGCGTGTTGTTTTGTGTAATAGGTGTTGTTTTACTTATCCGTTGCACTGCAGTTTCTACGCCGCCATCAATTAAAATATAACCTGTAGATATAATTTCTAAATTAGTGTTTTTAAGTAATGAAACGGATTGTATTTGTTGCTCAATTAAAAACTCAGGGTTTCTACCAGATAGTAAGCTTAAAAACAGAATACCATCTGCCGTATTTGTAATCTGACTTTTATCTCCAGGAAATAAAACAACAGGTAATGTGGTGTGTTTTTTAAGTTCGGTAACAATAGTTTCTGTTTGTCCTTTTTCAACCGTACTTCCACCAACAAAAATATGTGTTGCGGGCGAAGTATTTATTTTTAATACTAAATTTTTAATAGCAGAAACCACTAATTTATCAGGGTCTAACAAAATAGCAAGTAGCTTTTTATCAGATTTTTTAGCTTGTAATATGTTGTTATAAATACGCTTCATCACACTTTCTCTTCTTGCGTAGCATACACCAAAGTGTAACCCTCAAAAGTTTCAAAATAGATTCCATAACTTTCTTTAAATGGGTCTTTTAAAATATGCCCTGTAGTTTTTTTATCTTCTAATGTAAACGCATCAATAGGCAAATGTGCTATAAACAACAAGCCACCATCTGGGTGAATTTTAAACAAACTTTCCTTTGCTCCCCAAACTACGGTGAGCTGTTCGGTTAGGTTTTCATCTACTAAATATTTTTGTTCTTCCCCTATAAATTTAGAAGCTATACGCTGTATTTTAGCTCTGTTTTTTTCAATATCAACCCCTATTTCAGTATTAGAAAGTGCAATTACTGAAAAATCAAAGGAGTGCGAAATGGTTATCAATTTACCATCTTTTAAATGTGGTTTCCCGTCGTCCGTATAAAACAAATCGAAATCAGTATAACCCGCTTCTTGCAATAATTTACGCACCGCTAAAAACCCTTTTATATGACTTTCACTACGCATACCATTTATACGCTGCAAACTACGCTCATTTAAAATTACGCTCTCTTTTAAGCCTATTAAAGACTCCGTAATTTTCCACACAAAAACAGTGGTGGTAGGATTATGTGTAATCGTTTTGTATAAAGGCATTTATATTTAAAATGTATTGCGTAACTTTGCAGTCGAAAAATTAATAAGATTAGTGCTTTTTTAGTGCTTTAAATAACAAATATATACAATTATGAGTACAAAAACAGTTCCGTTTACCGCATTTAAGGTAAAAAACCTTTCTCTTGCAGACTGGGGAAGAAAAGAAATTGAGTTAGCAGAAGCAGAAATGCCTGGGTTAATGAGTTTACGTGAAGAGTATAAAGATGAGCAACCTTTAAAAGGAGCCCGTATTGCAGGATGCTTACACATGACCATACAAACCGCTGTTTTAATAGAAACCTTAACCGCTTTAGGTGCTGAGGTTACTTGGAGTAGTTGTAATATTTTTTCTACTCAAGATCAAGCAGCAGCAGCAATTGCAGCAACTGGAGTACAAGTATATGCTTGGAAAGGATTAACAGAAGAAGAATTTGACTGGTGTATAGAGCAAACCTTGTTTTTTGGAGAAGATAGAAAACCTTTAAATTTAATTTTAGATGATGGAGGTGATTTAACCAACATGGTTTTTGATCGTTACCCAGAGTTAGCGAAAAACATTAAAGGATTAAGTGAAGAAACTACAACAGGAGTACATCGTTTATACGAGCGTATGGAAAAAGGAACGTTAATGGTTCCTGCTATCAACGTAAACGATTCCGTTACTAAATCTAAATTTGATAATAAGTACGGTTGTCGTGAATCTGCTGTAGATGCTATCCGTAGAGCTACAGATGTTATGTTAGCTGGTAAACGTGTTATTGTTTGTGGTTATGGTGATGTTGGTAAAGGTACCGCAGCCTCTTTTGTAGGTACAGGAAGTATTGTTACCGTTACTGAAATTGATCCAATTTGTGCGTTACAAGCAGCTATGGACGGTTTTGAAGTAAAGAAATTAGAAAACGTAATTGGTACTGCTGATATTATTATTACTACAACTGGTAATAAAGATATTGTACAAGGGCATCATTTTAAAGCTATGAAAGACAAGACTATTGTGTGTAACATTGGTCATTTTGATAATGAAATTGATGTAGCTTGGTTAAACGACAATTATGGTGATACTAAAGTAGAAATTAAACCACAAGTAGATAAATATACTATTGACGGTACTGAAATTTTATTATTAGCAGAAGGACGCTTGGTAAATTTAGGTTGTGCAACAGGACATCCTAGTTTTGTAATGAGTAACTCCTTTACCAACCAAACTTTAGCGCAATTAGAGCTTTGGAAAGACAGTGATAAGTACGAAAACAAAGTATATATGTTGCCTAAATATTTAGATGAAAAGGTAGCACGTTTACATTTAACTAAAATTGGTGTTGAGCTTACGGAATTACGTAAAGATCAAGCTGATTATATTAGCGTAAAAGTAGAAGGTCCTTACAAACCAGAACACTACCGCTACTAAGTCAATAATTGACAATACATATTTTAACCCGTTTTACTTTTGTAGAACGGGTTTTTTATAACCTCTTGATTTTTTAGACAATACAGATAAATCTGGTATAATAAATATATTATGTATCTTTGTAATACCTCAATAATATTATAATTTTTTAAAAAATGAAAAAAATATTTTTATTTATAGGTTTATTAGGAGTAAGTATAGCTCTCGCACAAGTTGGTATAGGAACTACTACACCTGATCTCTCCTCAAAACTAGACATTACAGCTACAGATAAAGGTATACTTTTACCAAGAGTAGCATTAGCAGCTACAAATAATGCCTCTCCAATAACATCACCTATAGAATCTTTATTAATATACAATACCACTACTGCTAGTTCAGGTGCAACTTTAGTAACTCCAGGATTTTATTATTGGGACAGTTCTCAATGGAAACGATTAGCAAGCGGAAGCGGGAACGATTCATGGAGCCTGCTAGGTAATTCAGGGACAACTCCTACAACAAATTTTATTGGCACAACCGACAATCAAGATCTTCAATTACGCTCCAATGGGACTTTACGCCTAACAGTAGAAAGTACTGGAGAATTGAGAATGCAAAATAGTACTACTACCTATTTACGCTCTGGTGCAAATGGTGGTGCTCGTATATTGGGAGTGCAAGGTAATACACCTACCCGACCTGCTATTGGTTTTTTTAGCACCAATGGCGTTGATGATGGTGGCGGGGGAAATGGCATTTACCGCCCAACAGCTAATACCATGGCATTTTCCACCAATAGTTTAGAACGTATGCGCTTAGATGTAAATGGTAAACTTAATTTAGGAACAGTGACAGGGCAAGGTAGACTTAATATTAGTACTAATACTACTTTTAATACAGGTATTTATAATGGTTATCAAGGAAGTAATAATACAACTAAATATGCTTTGTATAATAATTTAGCTTCATCGACTAGTGGTACTCAATATGCTATCTATAATAATATTCCATCTACTGGTACTAGTGCCAAATATGGTATGTATAATAACTTTGCTAATGTAAATGGAGTTAAATACGGAGTCTATAATTATTTTAATAATGGTACTGCAACAGGAACTATATATGGTATGTATAACAGGATTCTAAATGATGGAAATTATATCAAACATGGTGTTTATAATTATATAGCAGGCGGTAATGGGCAACTTTTTGGCTCTCGTAATAATGTTTATCCAGCTGCTACAAATACAAGTACAGTTTATGGTGTATATGGTTATGTAAGTTCATTAGGTACGGGAACTCATTATGGAGGATATTTTAACTCTCATGGGGCTAATAATAGAGCTGTTTATGGTGTAAATGGTCACTCAAACGGTTGGGCTGGGTATTTTCAAGGTAGAGGGTATTTTTCTGGAAATGTAGGAATAGGAACTACTGCTCCAAGTACAAAGTTAGATGTAGTTGGAGTTTTGGAACTTTCAAATGTGATACCAACGGACCCTGGTTCTGACATTGTTAGATTAGGAGATGGAGGTTCTAATTTGCGTATTCAAACAAATTATGGCTGGACACAAATTGGCCCTAAAAACACAAGTTGGTCTCATTTTAATACCGACCGACCACGTTATTATTTTGATAAAGGAATTACTATAGATCAAGGGTTAATTGGTAGTTATAATGAAAATTTATCACTACAAACATCAGGAACCACACGTATAACTGTTTTAAATGCAAATGGTAATGTAGGAATAGGAACTACTACTCCTACCGAAAAATTGCAAGTCAATGCAGATAGGGTATTAGTTCAAAATGGAGTAAATGCTATGTATTGTTCTAAAAACACAACTAATAATTATGGTTTTGAATTAATTGGTTCTTACCCAGGGTTTGGAGCAGGTGCTTCACGAGCAATTATTCTTGGTGGCTATAATCAAAATAACATGAATGGACAGGGTTTTGATTCTGCTAACAAAGTGCAGTGTGGTGGTGGTGGTACTGCAACATTACCACTTTATGCAACGGCGCATATAACAACAAGTTCTGCTAAATACAAAAAAAATATTTCTAATTTAAACTATGGATTAAACGAAATTTTAAAAATTAGACCTGTAAGCTATCAATATACTTTTGATAAAACTAATTTATACAAAGTAGGTTTTATTGCTGAAGAAATTAGTGATATAATCCCCGAAATAGTGGCACATATCAATTCTGAAGGTAATCAAGTTCCGAAAGGAAAAGGAAAGGCTGTAGGTATGGATTATTCGCAAATGACTGCAGTTTTAGTAAATGCTATTAAGGAACAGCAAGTACAAATTGAAGAACTTAAAAAAGAAATAAAACAATTAAGGTAATCACGGAACGATAAGTTATAAAATTATTAGCTCCCTCACTTTTTTACCCTACCTTCATTTTGACTTACAAAGCTTGCCCAACCCGTATAATTTTTACCAGCTGTATTAATACTTCTGCCCGAATTGTAAAAGTGACAAACGGCAGCTGCTAAACCATCCGTACTATCCAGGTTTTTAGGTAAAGTTTTTAGTTTTAATAGGCTTTGTAACATTTTAGCAACTTGCTCTTTACTGGCGTTACCATTACCCGTTACTGCCATTTTAATTTTTTTAGGAGCATACTCGGTTACAGGTATATCTCGTGACAATCCCGCTGCCATAGCAACTCCTTGTGCTCTACCCAACTTAAGCATACTTTGTGGGTTTTTACCCATAAAAGGGGCTTCCAAAGCAATTTCGTCTGGGTGATAAGTATCTATGAGTTCAATGGTGCGTTCAAAAATAAGTTTTAATTTTATGTATGGATCTTTATATTTTTGCAATAACAGCTCGTTAAGCTGTAAAAATTCCATTTTTTTATTGACTATTTTTATGAGCCCAAAACCCATTATAATGGTTCCTGGATCAATCCCTAATATTATTTTTTCTTGACTCATAATGTGTGTGTTTTGCGTTAGGGGGATTAGCGGCATCCTTTTTACGTCAGTCCATCCCGATAGTTATCGGGAGATTTTGAGAGCAACAAAAAAAAAGATTTCCTCGCAATGACTTAAAAAAAGATACAGCGGTTGACCCGACCATAAATGCTTTTTCTGCATTTATGGGAACGCCCAAATTATAACCATTTTTATCATCCCTTTATTACAATCCCATTCCTGGTTTGTCACAATAATAACAGTTGGAATTAATTGAAATTGCTACTCCAACGGTTAAATTAAACATATCGGTATTTATAGCATCTGGCAACTTTGCGCCTTCATAACTAAGTTCCTGTCCCATATTAAATATTTTAGAGGCATCTACAAACACCGAAACTCTATCCGTAATTCCGTAATGCACCGCTAAACCGCCCATTAAATTAAAATTACTACTCTTATTGTTGATAAAGGGTTCGCTCAAAGGTTTTATGAAACTCATACCACCGCCTGCGTGTAAAAAAACCGCCAAACGCTCTGGTAACCTAATTTGAAAATTGTATAAATGATCCCAAAAATTATAATACAATTGCAAATCAACACGTGTAAAATTAGCCTTAAAATCAATAGATTTATCTCCACTCCCATAACGGTTAAACCCGAAGTCAACCTTAGCACCTAATTTTTTCATAAACATATAGCGTAAACCAGCATCTACAGTTAAACCATTTATAGGTTTTGCCTCATAAAGTGGTGCAAAATGATTGGATGGGTTGTTAATACCCACACCCAAATCCATCGTTAAGGTTTGTGCAATTGTAATATTTGTTAAAAACAAGGTAATAATTATGATTTTTAAAGCTTTCATAGTGTATAATTTTATAATTTGCGGATATACAAACTTACTAAAAACTAATGAGTCATTACGCATCAAATTCTTTTTTACGTTATAAATTAAGGCGTTTGTTTTTTTGGGCTATTAAATTAGCCATTGTTTTTGGTGCTGGTTTTTTTATTTATAACAAACTAATGCATAATGACAGTTTACAGTTTAATCTATTTTACAAAACCTTAAAAACACACCAAATACTTACTGTGCAAAACGGAATTATTTTAGGTTTATTATCTGCTCTCAATTGGGTTTTAGAAAGTATAAAATGGAAAATATTAGTTTCTGAAATACAAAAAATTAGCTTTTTAAAAGCTGTAGCGCAAACTTTTGGTTCACTTACAGCTTCTATTTTTACCCCAAACCGTATTGGAGAATATGGCGCAAAAGCATTGTATTTTAAAAAAGAATATCGGAAACGTATTTTAGGTTTCACTCTGGTGGGTAATTTAACACAATTAGCGGCCACCATTATATTTGGAGTGCTTGGTTTTGGCGTTTTTATGCATCAATTTAATCCGCCAATTTCTTATTATCGGATTATTAGGTTTTGCGCTGTTGGATTGCTTTTTGCCTATTTATTTTTTACCAATACCCAAAAAAGCAGGTTTAAAATTAAGGGATATACGTTTGAAAATTTAATCCAATTTTTTAGTAGCATTAACAATAAAACAATAATTGGAGTATTGCTAATTTCGGTATTGCGTTACTTGGTGTTTTCACACCAATTTTATTTTTTATTGCTATTGTTTGGGGTAGAAATTTCGTATTTTACAGCAATGGCATTAATTAGTAGCCTATATATAATTGTTTCTATAATACCCACTATTTTTATTTTAGATGTATTGGTAAAAGGTAGTGTTTCCCTTTGGTTGTTTGGATTTGCAAACGCAAATGAAGTTATAATTTTAACCGTAATTTTACTGATGTGGTTGCTTAATTTTGCCTTCCCCAGTATTTTGGGTAGTTATTTTGTTTTAAAATTTAAAACCGTAAAAAAATGATTACAATCCTTTACCTCATCATCATTATTTATACCCTTTTAATTTGCAGTTTTATATATGGTTTTTTTATTTTAGAAGACGAAACTCCTGCGCAAGAAAATGAAACTACTTTTTCAATAGTGATACCCTTTAGAAACGAAGCCACTCATTTACCAGATTTGCTAACTTCTTTTGCAAACCTCAACTACAACCCAAAATTGTTTGAAATTATTTTTGTAGATGATGAATCTACGGATGCTTCAGTACAAATTATTGAAGCCTTTTGTAGGGAAAATACACCTTTAAATATTTCTATTTTAAATAACACTCGAAGCTCAAATTCCCCTAAAAAAGATGCCATAAGTACGGCTATTACACACGCAAAACACAACTGGATTGTTACTACGGATGCCGATTGTATTGTTCCTGAAAAATGGTTACAAAGTTTTAATAATTACATTTTACAACACCAACCTAATATGGTAGTTGCTCCCGTTACTTTAGTGGGTAATACTTCCTTTTTACATCAATTTCAATGCATTGATTTTTTAAGTATGCAAGGAGCTACAATAGGAGGTTTTGGTTTACAACAGCCTTTTATGGCAAATGGCGCCAACTTAGCCTATAAAAAAGAGTTGTTTTTACAACTAAACGGTTTTGAAAGCAACAATCAAATTGCAAGTGGTGATGATGTTTTTTTATTGGAAAATTTTATAAAATACAATAAAAAGGCAGTTCATTTTTTAAAAAACACCAATGCTTTAGTGCAAACGTATGTGTTAGATAATTGGAAGGCATTAATTAATCAACGTAAACGATGGGCTGCAAAAGCACCACAATTCAATAATAATTTTACCAAAATAGTGGGTATTTTGGTGTTTTTTGCCAATTTAGGCACACTAACTTCTATTGTATTACTGCCATTTTATGGGGTTTTAGGATATCTATTAGTCCTTAAATTTACAGTAGATAGCATTTTGATATTTAAAACTGCTAAATTTTATGAGCAACCCATTTGTATCACTCAGTATTTAAAAATACTATTGTTTTATCCGTTTTTTACCATTTACATTGCTGTTTTTAGTGTATTCACCAATTTTAATTGGAAGGGACGACAGTTTAAAGCGTAAAGTCATTTTTTTACAATTCTTTTTATATCTTTATCATCTTAAATAAAATTCCTCAACCCAAAGGTGCAAGGTATTCAGTTTTATTTTTATTAACTTTCGATGTAAACATCGTATAATTTAACCGCCCAATAATTATTAGGATGGGCTATCATTAAAATTTAATTATGAAAAATATATTTATTGTTTTTGCTTTATTATTCAGCAGTATTTCATTTGCACAAATTACACATACCGTAGGTGGAAATACTGTTCAACTTACCGAAGAAATCACTGGAAATGCTTCATTATTTTATACCGTTTTAGAAGGTACTCATCGTTATTTTATTAAAAAAGATGATACCATAACAGAGTTGACCAACACCCGAAACAACAAAGGAAAATACCAACAAGAGTACAAAGAGCTATTAAGTATTTTAACAGCAGACGCTCCTCAAGATGTTAGTAATGTAAATTTAACTTTAGGAAGTTTGGCTACTTATATTGATAACTACAATGTAAAGAGTGATATGAATTATAAAATGCAAAAAGAACGTCCAAAAGCAAAAGCAAGAGCGGGTGTATTTGCAGGAATTACCAATCACCCTTTTGTAACCAATGCAAAAAACACTACGGTTCCTACTTTTGGTGCCGAAATAGAAATCTATGATGAAAAACGTACACGCCATTCATTAGCTTTACAAATAAAACAAAGTTTAAGTGGTAGTGATTTAGATTATACGGCAACACAAGCTTCTTTTAATTATCGTTTTAGAGTGGTTAACACCGCTAAATTTGCAATCTATCCGCAAGTAAAATTTGCAACCATTACGTATTCAAAATCAACATCAACAAGTGTAGATACAACTGTAACACCAAATAAAATCATTACCCATAATAGTTCAGGTACAGCTTTTGACGGCCCTATTATTTTAGGTTTAGGTGCGGATGTAAAATTAGGAATGGGTTATTTAACCTTTGCTGCGGATGAATTAGTAGCTGCCTTTTTAGATAACAAAGGAAACTTTCCGTTAAATTTGAGTATCGGTTACAAGTTTAACCTATAAAACCATGTCATACAAAACTTCCAACCCTGCGTTTACACCTTATTTTTGGGATGATAAAGCACGTGGTGGTAAAAAAATGACCATTGGTGGTATTTTTTTAAAATCACTATTTTGTATTGCCCTTTTAACCATTGTAGTGGCAACAGTTTGGAATATGTATTACAACGGGCAATCTATTAAATGGTTTGGTTCTGGAGGCATGTTAGCTGCTATTGTTATTAGTATTGTACTTTCGGTACGCCAGCAATGGGCTCCCTTTTTAGTGCCGCTATATTCCGTTGCAAAAGGTTTCTTTTTAGGTGCTTTTAGTGTACATGTACATGCTAAATATCCTAACTTCCCTTTTCAAGCTGTGGTAATTACCATTACTACTTTTTTAGTGATGATTTTTTTATACAAAACCCAATTAATTGTATTGACCAAGCAATTACGAAGTACTATTTTAATTGCTACAATAACCATAATGACAGTATATGTAGTCACGTGGATTTTAAGTTTTTTTGGTATTAATGTTGGGTTTATTAGAGGTACAGGATGGTTTGCTATTGCCTTTAATGTGTTTGCGGCGCTTACAGCTTCGTTTTCATTATTAATTGATATTGATTATATTGATAGGTATAAAAACAGAGCGCCAAAAAGTAAAGAATGGATGGCAACTTGGGGGTTATTAGTTACTCTAATTTGGTTGTACGTTGAGGTATTACGCTTGATGCGAAAATTAGCTATTCGCTAATAATTATTGGAATGATAAATTGAGTAGTTACAGGTATCAATTCGCCTGTTTCTGGTAGTTTTTTATACGCAGGTTTTATGGTTTCTAACTGCTGGATACTTTCTGAAATTAACATACGAACATTAGGTATTGCTGTCAATACTGGTTCTGAAACGTGATAGTTTTGTATGCTTATTATTCCTTTATAGTTTACTTGTAATTGTATTTTTAAGGTGTCTTGTAAAGCTTCTGTTAATACAATATCTTGTTGTGCTAAATATTCGGAAATATGGTCACTTAATCTAGTGGTAAAACATTCTTTTTCTGACAACATATCATTATCAATATTTTCACAAGCCTCAAAAATGGGATATTTATCTATTTGAGAACGATTAATTTCTTGTAGTTTCTGCTCAATTAAAGTATCTGAAACTGCTATTTTTTTCTTCTCAAAATAATTGCAAGATGCTAATATAAAAAATGCCAGTATGTATATGATTTTTTTCAAAGTGATTATTTATACTTCGAAAGTACAAATTATTTACTTTCCAAATGCAGTTGCGTTTTAAAATAACTGATTCTTGCTGCTACAATTTGATCATATCGCTTATTTTTACCTTCAAAATTCCAAAAATAAAGGTTGTATTGTTTTAGTTTCACGTTATCATCTTTATAATAATTATCCGTACAAACCGCAAGTTCAAATTGTGCGTTGTAGTTTTTTTTCTGCTCCTTTAAGGCTTTTTTAAAACTGCCAATTGCCTTTTTGTAATCTTTTTTGTTTTTATGAATTAATCCCATCTGAAACCACTCTTTATCCAATGCAACCTTATTATAATAAGTAGCAAGCATTGTTTGGAATGCAGCATTTTTCATATCATTGGTGTCATAATACAGTTTTCCCATTTGCAAATGATAATCACCATTTTTTGAGTCTTCTTTTAACGCTAACTCATAAAACGATAATGCTTTTGTATAATTTTTTAACCCGTGATTTGCTAACCCTAATCGGAATAAAACAAATTTATTTTTTGGACTCGATTCATACAGTTTTAAAAAAAACGGAATGGCTTTTTCGTATTGTTTACGATTAAAATACCCCTGTGCTTTATAGTTTATTAAGGTTTCGTTTTCAGGATATTCTTGTAATCCTAAATTCAAATATTGATCAAACAACACCCATTTTTTTTGTTTTAAAAACTGCTTACACAATTGCTTGATGCTTTTTAGGTGATGCGCATCAACAGCTACTGCTTTTTTAAAAGAAGCTATATAATTTCCGTTTTTGTTTATCATTTGTACACGCCCCAATTGATAGTGAAAATTAGGATTGGTATTATCTTTTACAATCAGTTTTTTAAACAAGCTATCCGCTTTTGTAAACGCTCGTGTTTTGGTGTACAAACGCGCCAGTTCATATTGTGTAATAAGCAATGTGCTATCCACTACAATACTTTTTTCAAAAAACGGAATCGCTTTATGGTATGCACTTAATTGGTTGTAGGCTTGCCCAATTTTAGATAAACCGTAAGCCGTTTTTGGTTGTTGTTGCTTGTATAGGTTTATGGCTTTATTGTAGTTACCTAATGCAAACAAACTATCCGCAGTAGCAAAAGCTGAAGTTTGTGCTTCAGCTTTTACAAATACTAATAAAAAAAGTAAGGCTATTTTTCGCATTATTTTACTTTAAAAATGATAGGTAAACTGTACATTACATTTACAGCTTTCCCATTATACTCAGCTGCTTTCATTAATGGTAATTTTTTAATTACACGTTCTGCTTCTACTTTTAATGCAGGGTGTGGAGCGCGTGCTCTTACACCGGTAATGGCTCCTGTTTTATCAATTTTAAATTGAACCAATATTTTTTGTCTTCCTGCTAAGTTTGCGGTTTTAGCTATTTGAGTATTAAAGTTTTTAGAAATCACTTCTGTCAAACTTTCTTGAAAACATTTTTTTAAGGTTTCAGCAGAAGTGGTTTCATCACACCCAGGAAAAACAGGTACTTTATCTACCACACTAAAAGGAACATCGGTTTGGTTGGTGTAGTCTACTACTTCGGTTTCAACATCTACTATAGGTTTTTTTCGATTCATTTTAATACTATCAGCTTTAAAAGTACTTCCTTTACAAATACCTACAGCCATTTCTTTTGCATTAGCAATCATTTCTTCTTTCTCTGAAATGTCTCCATTTACTTCAAATTCAAAACTGTCGTACTTTTCTTTTTTTGTATCAAAATATTTAATAATCAATTTAATGTTCTCTTTTTTACTAAGCATATCTAATTGGCTTGAAATATTTTCCCAATCTATTTTTAATAAATCTTCTTTTATTTTAACTTCTATAACTACTTTATCTTCTGATATTTTATAGTTTATGCTTGTTTTTTCTACCGAAATTGTATCCTCTAAATTATCACTACACGACACATAAAAGAGCATCCCAATAACTAAAGGTATAATGCTTAAATACTTGACTAATTTTTTTGATTTTGATTGTTGTTTGCTTAACATAATAATTCGTTTTTTAATTAATGATGATGAATAAAATTGATTGATAATAGATAATTGCTGCACACCAAAGGTTTGCGACAATAAGTTTTTGTAATACTGTGTTTTATTTTTAGCAACGGTTTTATCGGCAATAAACTCGTGCACTTCGGTAATTTGTTTCTGAAATACATATACCAACGGATTAAACCAAAACACAATACGCAACAACTCAAACCATAACAAATCAGCACTATGCCATTGTTTTACATGTGTTTTTTCGTGTTTTAAAATATCGTTTTGTTGGTTTTGATTTAACTGATTACCTAAAAAAATATGTTTAAAAAATGAAAAAGCATCGGTAGAGTTTTGAAGCTGTACCAAAACGTAACCTTCCTGCTTTAATTTGGTACTGTTTTGTTGTAGCTGATATAATTTATACAACTTAAAAGAAAAATAAAGTGTTGCCATACACATACCTATTACCCAAAACAAAAAATAATTGATTTCAAAACTGGTATTTGTATTTTCAATAAAAATAGATGTTTCAAAAACATTCGTATTATTTATAGGGTTTCCTCCTATAAAAATAGCGGGTAATTGTGCCATGATTTGTTGTGGTATTACCCTATTAAAAATTTGTATTTTGATAAAAGGTAAAACCAATGCTAAAGCTGAAACACCTAACAAATACCAGCGGTTGTAGTTGAAAAAAGTTTCTTTACGCAACCATAATTGATAGACAACTAAAAACAATAACTGAAACAAAACGACTTGAAAAATATAATTTGCCATAACTACTCTTTTTTAGTGTTAATTTCCTTTAAAATAGCTTCCAAATCGGAAACTGAAATATCATTATTTTGGGTAAAATAAGACACCATACTTTTAAAAGAGCCTTGAAAATAACCCTCCACTAATTTTTTAGCCGATTGTTTACTGTAGGTTTCTTTACTTACTAATGGGAAGTACAAATACCCTTTTCCTTTTTGCTCATGGCTAACAAAACCTTTAGTTTCTAAAATTCTGATAATGGTAGAAATTGTATTATAGGCAGGTTTTGAAGTTTTATATTCGGCAATAATTTCTTTTACAGATGCTTTTTGTAGCCTCCATAAATATTGCATAATCTCCTCTTCAGCTTTTGTTAATGGTTTCATTTATATGAATAAATATTGTTACAACTAACTATTTAGTTTTACAAATGTAACTAAAATATTAGTTTAAACTAATATTTTAGTATAACTTACGTCTTATCAGTCGTAAATTAGCAGCATAAAGCAACAAATAACATGGATACACTTTTAATAATTTTAGGTTTTATTTTAATGATTGGCGGAATAATAGGGAGCTTTATTCCTATTTTACCTGGACCTATTACTAGTTGGTTAGGTTTATTGGTATTGCATTTTACCAATGCCGTACCCATGAATAAAACACTTTTGGTGGTTACTTTAGTTATCGCAATTCTTATTTTTATGTTGGATTATATTATCCCAGCAATGGGTACAAAAAAGTTTGGAGGTTCAAAGTATGGTGTTATAGGCACTACAATTGGATTAATTGTTGGGCTAATTGCCTTCCCTCCTTTCGGTATTATTATTGGTCCTTTTGTAGGGGCATTAATTGGCGAGTTAATTTATGACAAAACAGATGGTAACCGAGCCGTAAAAGCAGCTTTTGGTTCACTCTTAGGGTTTTTAACCTCAACTTTTATCAAATTTATTGTTGCTTGTACCTATTTTGGAATTTTTATTTGGGTATTGATTTTGAAATAAACATTCAAAAAATTGTAATTTTTATAAACATAAAGCTACTAAACCTAATAAATATTTAGAGGTCAGTAGTTAGCTACTTATTAAATCACTTTGATTTATTTTTGG
>CAZSQD010000006.1:0-30258 GCA_964608925.1 uncultured Kordia sp. | reverse complement strand
GTTCAGGTTTATTAACAGCACCTATGCGTGCTCGTTTTGGTATTAACAGCCGGTTGCAATATTATAAAACCGAGCTATTATCAACCATTGTTGTGCGTAGTGCCAAAATATTAAAAGTGCCTATTGATATGGAATCTGCCATTGAAATTGCAGGTCGTAGTAGAGGTACACCACGTATTGCCAACTCCTTATTGCGTAGAGTTCGTGATTTTGCACAAATAAAAGGAAACGGTAGTATTGATATGGAAATAGCAAAATTCTCTTTAAAAGCCTTAAATGTTGATGCACATGGTTTGGATGAAATGGACAACCGAATCCTAACCACATTAATTGATAAATTTAAAGGAGGTCCTGTTGGTATTACCACTTTAGCAACCGCAGTTGCTGAAGTTGCTGAAACTATTGAAGAAGTATACGAGCCATTTTTAATACAAAAAGGATTTATTGTACGTACCCAGCGTGGTAGGGAAGTAACCGCTTTAGCATATGAGCATTTAGGTAGAGTAAATCCAAACATTCAAAACGGATTATTTTAAGTTGTGAAACGATAGCCTAATTTGATTACTGTCGTAATCTATAAATTTTAATACCTCGAGAAAGTTTTTATACAACGTCTGTTCAAGTTAAATTTTGATAAAAATTTAGTATCGAGAACATTTTTTAATTTTATAAAGGATAAAAAAACATGGGATTATTTTCAAAAGAAGAATTACCGAAACCAGTATCAGTAAAAGGAAAAAAATTAAAATGTAATGTTTGTGAGCATGATCAATTTACCTACAGACCTTCACAATTAAACACCGCAGGTATGAGTATGTTAGGTTTGGATTGGGCTAACAAAACGGCACATTGTTATGTTTGTAAAAATTGCACGCATATACATTGGTTTTTAGAAAAGCTATAAATTGATAAATCCGCAAGAGAAATATAGTAAACTGATTAAAACCGAAGCCAAACGCTTGGGTTTTTTAGCTTGTGGAATTAGTAAAGCAGCATTTTTAGAAACCGAAGCACCAAAATTAGAAAGTTGGTTAAAAAACGGTTATAATGGTGAAATGCAATACATGGAAAACCATTTTGATAAGCGTTTGGATCCTACAAAACTGGTTGATGATGCGAAGTCGGTAATTTCATTAAGTTATAATTATTTTCCAGAAAAACAGCAGCCAAAAGATGCCTATCAAATAGCAAAATATGCGTATGGTCAAGATTACCATCATGTTATAAAAACCAAATTAAAAGAGCTCACTCATTTTATAGAAGCCAATATTGGTGCGGTTTCAGGCAGAGCATTTGTAGATTCGGCCCCTGTATTGGAGCAAGCGTGGGCAAAAAAAAGTGGAATTGCATGGGAAGGTAAAAATTCCTTAATGATAAAGCAAAAACAAGGATCTTTCTTTTTTTTATCGGAGTTAATTATCGATTTAGATTTGGCGTATGACTACCCCACAACCAGCCATTGCGGTACGTGTACCAAATGTATTGATGCTTGCCCAACCGAAGCCATTTTACCTAATATTGTTATTGATGGTAGTAAATGCATTAGTTATTTAACCATTGAGCTTAAAAATAATTTACCTGAAGCATTTAAAGGAAAAATGAGCAATCGTATTTTTGGATGTGATATTTGCCAAGATGTTTGCCCGTGGAATCGGTTTTCAAAACCACATCAGGAACCTTTATTTAACCCCAAACCAGAATTGTTGGAAATGACTAAAAAAGATTGGGATGAAATTACGCAAGAAGTGTTTAGTCACGTTTTTCAAAAATCAGCAGTAAAGCGTACTAAATTTAGCGGCTTAACAAGAAATATTGATTTTTTGAGGTAATTAATTCTCTTTTGTTTTTTGTTGAATTAAATTATACACTGTTCTAACATTAGGAATGTTGTCTAATACAATTTTATGGTCTTTTAAATTAACTCCACCTTGTGATTCAAAAAGCTTAAAAGGAACATCACCTTCAATTACAGGCTCAAGTTCTCCTAAAATAATAAAGCCGTAGTTGTAAGCATTTTCTCTCAGGGTCATTTTTGGAAAATCTGAAAATTCAAAATAATGCTCAACCGTCCTTTTTTTAACATTATAAATAATAAGACCGCTATCCGTAAGATAATATTGTAAGCTACAAATTTTTATCCATCGAAATATTAACCCTCCATAATAATAAAGGCTAATCCCTGTAGCAAATGCTCCAAAATAACTAAACCATTCTGTTACTAATAGATATACTCCTAAAATTAAAAAGGGAGTCAGTAAAGTAATTCTTAACCAGTCTTCTTGCCTAAAAGGGAGATAGTTTTTATGGAAAATAGTAGCTACTATTTTTTCATTTTGCATCATTATTGGTTCCATATTTACTTCCACTCTTTCAATTCCAAGGTTTCCCCATCAAAATCACCATACGTATAATAACCAATCCAATCACCAAGGTTTATGTATTGTGAGTTGCTAGCAATATCAATAGTCATGGGTAAATGACGGTGTCCAAACACAAAATAGTCGTAATGTTTGATTGCTTGTTTACGTTTGCAATATTGAACTAACCACTCCTCGTTTTCACCTAAAAAAACCACATCATCATCACCAGAAATCAATTTATTTTTAACGGATAAGTATTGTGCTAACCGTACGCCAATATCAGGATGTATCCATTTAAAACACCATTGAAAAAACGGACTGGTAAACACTTTTTTCATGCGTTTATAGCCTTTGTCATTAGGTCCTAACCCATCGCCATGACCAATTAATAGCGTTTTAGTATTAAATGTAAATTCTTGTGGTTTATGAAAAACAGTAATGTTGAGTTCGGTTTTAAAGTAGTCTTTCATCCATAAATCATGATTACCTACAAAAAAGTAAATAGGGATGCCGCTATCAGAAATTTCGGCTAATTTACCTAATGTGCGCACAAAACCTTTGGGCACAACGGTTTTGTATTCAAACCAAAAGTCAAATAAATCACCTAATAAAAAAATGGCTGCTGCATCTTCTTTTACGGCATCTAACCACGCTACAAATTTTTGTTCACGGGGTTTGCTTTCCTCAAAAGTAGGTGCGCCCAAATGATTGTCAGAAGAAAAATAGACTTTTTTCCCTTTAGGAACGCTAATATGTAAAGCAGTACTTTTCATTTATAGGTTGTCACTGGCGTACCATTCTGCATACGAGCTTTCGGTTTCTGATAACCGTAGGGAGTGTAATAAAATGTTGTTAGGTAATCTATTTTTTATCTTTTCAGCAAAATCAATTACCATGTTTTCACTGGTAGGTTGATAATTTAACAAAATAACTTCATGTCCTCTTTTGGCTAATTCTTCACCTAATTCGGCATGGGGAGTATTTTTATTAAAAACGGTAGCATGATCAAAAACATCTACAACCTCATCGTTTACAATACGTTTTAAATCGCCAAAATCAATGACCATTCCTAGTTTTATAGCATTTGTATTGGTAATGGGTTTTCCAATAACGGTAACGGCTAATTTATAACTGTGTCCGTGTACATTTTTACATTTTCCGTCATAGCCATAAAGAGCATGACCCGTTTCAAAAGTAAATAATTTGGTAATGCGTATGTTGCTCATTTGTTATGCTTTTATTTCTTCTTTAATTTTTACTTCTCCTTGCTTAATAATATTTGGAAAAATCATGGGTGCAATACTTTTTACAGGTTCATATAAAACCGAATTGTCTAAATTCTCTTTTTTTACAAACTCAATTGTATTATTGGTATGTGAAAATAAAATAAGCACTACACTTAGTATCAATCCTATTTTTAAAGCACCAAACACACCTCCTAAAATTTTATTTAAAATTCCTAAAGAAGCAAAGTCGGCAAGTTTTGTGAATGCTTTACCTGCTAATGCTATTAAAATAATAATGATTAAAAAAGTAGCTCCAAAAGCCACTACATTAATATATTTTTCATCCCATTCTACGCTTTTTTCTAAAAAATTAGAGACAAAGTATGAAAAATGAATGGCGCCATATACTCCAGCAATCAAAGAGATTAATCCTGCCGCTTCTACAAAGAGTCCTTTCATAAAACCACGCACCAAACCAAAAAGTAATAATGCGCCTAAAACAATATCTAATGTATTCATTTTTTTTAATTTTAATACAAATATAGTATTTTTAGATGGATTTATTTTTGCAACCACTATTCAATACTGTACCTTTGCGTCTTATAAATTGATAGGAGATATAACCCCAAGAAATTATGATTAAAAATGACTTATTTTTAAGAGCTTTAAAAGGAGAAACAGTTGAGCGCCCACCCGTTTGGATGATGCGTCAAGCAGGAAGGTTTTTACCTGAATTTATGGCAATACGTGAAAAATATGATTTCTTTACTCGTTGTAGAACTCCTGAGCTAGCTTCTGAAATTACTGTACAACCTATTAGAAGGTTTGGTATGGATACCGCTATTTTATTTTCGGATATTTTAGTAATTCCTCAAGCTATGAATATTGAGGTAGAAATGAAACCAAATTTTGGACCGTATTTGCCCAATCCTATTCGTACTCAAAAAGATGTAGATAATGTAATTATACCAGACATTCAAGATAGTTTAGGCTATGTAATGGAAGGGATAAAAGCCACTAAGGAATTATTGAATAATGAAGTGCCTTTAATTGGTTTTGCAGGTTCTCCATGGACTATATTGTGCTATTGCGTACAAGGACAGGGTAGTAAAAACTTTGATAAAGCAAAACAATTTTGTTTTACCAACCCAATAGCCGCACACCAATTATTACAAAAAATAACCGATACTACTATTGCTTATTTAAAAGCAAAAGTAGCAGCTGGTGTTGATGCGGTACAAATTTTTGATAGTTGGGGTGGTATGCTTTCTCCTGTAGATTATCAAGAATTTTCTTGGCAATACATTAATCAAATTATTGAAGCTTTAAAAGATGATGCTCCGGTAATTGCTTTTGGTAAAGGATGTTGGTTTGCCTTACAAGATATGGCAAAGTCTAATGCGTCTGCTTTAGGAGTAGATTGGACGATAACACCACAAAATGCACGTTATTTAACAGGCGGTAATATAACCTTACAAGGTAATTTTGATCCTACACGTTTGTTTTCGCCACCAGCAGAAATTAAAAAAATGGTTACTAAAATGATTGATGATTTTGGAAAAGACAAATACATTGTAAATTTAGGGCATGGTATTTTGCCAAACATACCATTAGATAACGCAAAATCTTTTATTGATGCAGTAAAAGAATACAAAGCAAAATAATAATGAAAATTTGGGGTGTGATAAAATTATTGAAATTCAAACAGTTTAAAAGTTTGTTTTTCATTTTTATAAAACACCCCATATTTATTTACCCAACGTTAAAAGCAACTAGTACAAGTATGTTAATGGCTCAAAAAGAGTTTCCTAATATACATGGTAAAAATAATAAAGCCAATGCTTTTAGGCACGCATTATGGAATATTTTATTGGTGCAAGAGTTACTAAAATGGAATAAAAACAAAATGAATGCCATACAATTTACAAATATTGTAACCACTTGGCATGAAAATTTTTCACCCAATAAACCTTTAGAAAAAGCAATGGATTTGCATAATAATGAGATAGGCAGAAAAATGGCAATGACGTTTTTAACGGCAAATAAAAAAATAGATATTTCAGAAATTAGTATATTACTGCTTCAAAAACTAAAGAGTAGTATTCAAATTTCATCAAAAGAAGAAACACACCAATATCCAAATAAATTAGTTTATTTAAAAGATTAAATACCTTAAAAAAATGCCACATTTTATATTAGATTGTTCTGAAAATATTTTAGAAATACAATCGCCAAAAAAAGTATTGGAAGCAGTATTTCAAACTGCTTTTGAAACGGGATTATTTCAAAAAGAAGCTATAAAAGTGAGGATGAATCCATATAAACATTCTTTAGTATTAGGTGGTAATGTAGATTTTATTCATGTGTTTGCAAACATTATGGAAGGTAGAAATACCACTCAAAAAAAGAACCTATCTGAGCAAATAGTATTAAAATTAAAAGAAATGTTTCCTAAAACTTCTGTAATATCAATTAATATACGAGATTTTGAAAAATCAACCTATTGTAATAAAACAATGGTATAAATGAAAAATAAATTTTACACATATATAGAAAATCTACAAGATGCTATTTGCGCTACGTTAGAAAAAGTTGATGGTAAATCCTCTTTTCAAGAAGATTTATGGCAACGTAAAGAAGGCGGTGGCGGGAGAACTCGCGTAATTGAAAACGGTGCCGTTTTTGAAAAAGGTGGCGTAAACATATCTAAAGTACATGGTGTTTTACCCGAAGTGTTACGCAAGCAGTTTGGTGTGGCAGCGGGTAATTTTTTTGCGTGTGGGTTGAGTTTGGTAATTCATCCTAAAAACCCAATGGTACCAACCGTACATGCCAATTGGCGCTATTTTGAAATGTATGATGATAACGGAAACTTAATAACCCAGTGGTTTGGTGGCGGACAAGACTTAACACCTTATTATCTTTTTGAAGAAGATGCTATACATTTTCATACTGTTTGCAAAACAGCTTGTGACAAACATAATACAAGTTTTTATCCAAAATACAAAGCACGTTGTGATGCGTATTTTTACAATGCTCACCGTAATGAAGGGAGAGGAATTGGTGGTTTGTTTTTTGATTACCTAAAGGACGAAGCTGAATTTTCATTACAAGACCGGTATAACTTTGTAACCGAAATAGGTAATAGCTTTTTAAATAGCTATGTGCCAATTGTAGAAAAAAGAAAAAATATAAGTTACACTCCTGCTAACAAAAATTGGCAAGAAATACGTAGAGGACGTTATGTAGAATTCAATTTAGTACATGATAAGGGTACTTTATTTGGGTTAAAAACCAACGGACGAATTGAAAGTATTTTAATGAGTTTACCTCCACATGTACAATGGGTATACAACCATACCCCAGAAACAGGTAGTGAAGAAGAAAAATTAATACACGTATTAGAAAATTCTAAAAATTGGATTTCGTAATTTAGCAATATCAATATAAAAAATAAACTATAATGTATCCATTAATTAGAAACAGACGTTTACGTACCAACGAATCTATTAGAAGCTTAGTAAGAGAAACCATTATTACGCCTAATGATTTTTTAGTGCCGCTTTTTGTGGTAGAAGGAAAAGGGATTCAGCAAGAAATTGCATCTATGCCAAACTACTATCGTTTTAGTTTGGATTTATTGGAAAAAGAGATCAAACTATTATGGACATTAGGCTTAAAAGCAGTTTTACTTTTTGTAAAAGTACCTGATAATTTAAAAGATAATGCCGGTACAGAAGCTTTAAATTCAGACGGATTAATGCAACGTGCCATTAAAACGGTTAAAAATGTATGTCCGGATATGGTTGTTTTTACGGATGTAGCTTTAGATCCATATTCCTCTTATGGTCATGATGGGATTGTAGAAAACGGAATTATATTAAATGATGAAACAGCTGAATTATTGGCAGAAATAAGTATTTCCCACGCACAAGCAGGAACTAATTTTGTAGCGCCAAGTGATATGATGGATGGTAGAATAGGAACAATAAGAGAAGCGTTGGAAGATGAAGGATTTATAGATACTGGAATCATGAGTTACTCCGCAAAATACGCATCAGCATTTTATGGACCCTTTAGAGATGCATTAGATTCGGCACCTGGTTTTGGAGATAAAAAAACCTATCAAATGGATTATGCAAATCGTTTTGAAGCCATTAGAGAAACTGAAATGGATATTAGCGAAGGAGCTGATATTGTAATGGTAAAACCTGGTATGCCATATCTTGATATTTTACGCGAAGTTAAAAATGAATTTGATGTACCTGTTGCCGTTTATCAAGTAAGTGGAGAGTATGCCATGATAAAAGCTGCTGCCGAAAAAGGGTGGCTAAACCATGATGAAACCATGTTAGAAAGTACAATTGCTTTTAAAAGAGCAGGGGCAGATATTATTGCAAGCTACTTTGCAAAAGATATTGTAAAATTGATTTCGTAAATTGCGATAGAGTAAGGTATTTTAAATTACTCAGGATATGAGTATCCGAAAATTTTAATTCATAGAAACCACTATTTTATAGAAAGTGGTTACATAAAAAAGTTTTTTAAAATTATGACACTATTATTATTTTATGCTGCAATATCAATATTTTTTTCGTTTATATGTTCCATTTTAGAGGCTGTCCTATTAAGTATTACGCCAACATTTATTGGAATCAAAGAAAAGGAAGGGAAAGCATTTGCTGCTGATTTAAAAGTATTAAAACAAGATGTAGATAAGCCATTAATAGCCATACTAACCGTAAATACCATTGCACATACCGTTGGTGCAATTTTAGTTGGGGTACAAGCAAAAGTAGCGTATGCTGAACTATATGGTAATACCACAAAAACAATTTTAGGTATTCAAATTACTGAGGATGTTATGGTAGGTATTGTATCTTCATTAATGACATTATTAATTTTAGTAGCTTCCGAAATTATACCCAAAACTATTGGAGCAACCTATTGGAAACAATTAGCAAATAGTACTTCAAAAGCATTAAAAGTGCTTATTTTTCCATTAAAATGGACAGGGTTATTATGGTTGTTACAACTCACCACAAAATTAATAGGAGGTAAGGGACATCATGGAAGCGCATTGAGTAGAGAGGATTTTCATGCTATGGCAGATATTGCAGAAAAAGATGGTGTTTTTCATGAAGATGAAAGCAAAATAATTAAAAACCTCATCAACTTTAAAAATATTTTAACAAAAGACGTAATGACACCCAGTACCGTAATGCAAATTGCTTCGGAAACAATGTCAATACAAGATTTTTATACTGGTAATAAGCCGTTAAAGCATTCTCGAATACCTATTTACGGGAATACACAAGATGAAATATTACATTATTTTTTAAAAGATAATTTATTAGAAGCAATTATAAATGGAGAAGGAGAAAATCAATTAAAATCCATCCAACGGAAACTAATTATAACTACCCGTAACACACCAATACCAAAATTATTTGAATTGTTTATTTCTAAAAAAGAACATGTAGCTTTAGTAGTGGATGAATATGGATCAGTAAGTGGGTTGGTAACTCAAGAAGACATTATAGAAACACTTTTAGGCTTAGAAATTATGGATGAAAGTGATCATGTAGCCGATTTACAACAAGAAGCTAAAAATAATTGGGAAGCACGTACAAAATAAAACAACCTAATAAATAAAATGGCTAATTCTATTATTGTAAGTACATTTAAAACTCCTGTTGGAGAACTTATTTTAGGGTCTTTTGAAGGTAAATTATGTATTGCCGATTGGAAATATCGTAAAATGCGTACCGCAATAGATACCCGAATTCAAAAAGGATTGCAGGCTCAATTTATTGAGGGTTCTTCGGAAATTATTGACCAAACCAAACTACAACTAAATCAGTATTTTAATCAAGAAAGAGAAAATTTCACTATACCGTTATTACTTGTAGGTACCGATTTTCAAAAAACAGTTTGGGAGGCATTACAAAATATTCCGTTTGGAGAAACCCATAGTTATTTACAACTCTCCAAACAAATGGGTAAAGAAAAAGCCATAAGGGCAGTAGCAACTGCAAATGGAGCCAATGCTATTTCTGTTTTGATACCCTGCCATCGTATTATTGGTAGTAATGGTGATTTAGTAGGTTATGCGGGTGGTTTGCCTACAAAACAAAAACTTTTGACTTTAGAAAATGCGTTGCATAAAGAACAATTATCTTTGTTTTAATAGCGGGGTGATAGGCTATCCCAATAATTATCGGGAGGTTTAATATTCCAATATTTACATCTAAAATTAAAAAATCAACTTGGTGTTAATGCCTCTGAATCCTTTGATTAGCAGAAGTTTATTTATAGCGTAATCATCAAAAAAATGAACATTATTATTTTTTTTCAACCATTTAATGACTACCTTTAAACCTCAGCCTCTTAAAAATTTGTATAAAATTAGATGATATGCTACAACAAATTTCATTAGAAAATATTCTCTTTTTAGACATTGAAACCGTTCCTGAACATGCTAATTTTAATCAGTTAGATGAAGAGCTACAAGAGCTATGGAGTAAGAAAACAAAGTATCAACGTAAAGAAGAATTTACTGCGGAAGAATTTTATGAACGTGCAGGAATTTGGGCGGAATTTGGTAAAATTATATGTATTTCAGTTGGTTATTTTGTATTTAAAAATGGAGAAAGAAATTTTAGGGTGACCTCTTTTTATGGAAAAGAAAGGGAGTTATTGATAGATTTTAAAAAATTAATAGACACTTATTTTAATAAAAAAGAACACCTGTTGTGTGGTCATAATGCAAAGGAATTTGATTTTCCTTTTATAGCTCGCAGGATGATTATACATCAAATAGGATTGCCAATAGCATTAGATTTAGCAGGAAAAAAACCATGGGAAGTGCCACATTTAGATACTTTAGAGTTGTGGAAATTTGGAGACTACAAACATTATACTTCATTAAAATTATTATGTAAAATATTTAACATACCTTCTCCTAAAGATGATATTGATGGTAGTCAGGTTGCAGGAGTATATTATCAAGAAAACAACATTAAACGTATTGTAAAATATTGTGAAAAAGATACTATTGCTGTAGCACAAGTACTATTAAAGTTTAAACGAGAACCTATTTTAAAGGAAAAGGAAATAGTTTATGTGTAAAGATGAATTTGTATTTATGATTTGAGTATTGCAATAATATGCCTATATGTCATATTAATATAGATTAATTAATATGTTATTTATTTTCATTACATTGCCGTTAAATATTTTAACAAAACCCCCAAAACATGAAATCAAATTACCTATTTGGAGTTTTGCTTGTGACTTTATTGCAAGTAAATGCCCAAAACAAAAATCAATTAAAAGAAGACGTAGCTCGTCAAAAAACAATTACATTTAACAGTATAAAAACGATACCTGAAGCGCTTTTAAGTTTTTCAAGTGAATATGGTTTAGATACTCAAAATACGTTTGTTGCTACTAAAAGTAACACGGATAGAAACGGTGTAAAACACGCTAGATATCAGCAATATTATAAAGGATTATTTGTAGAGTTTGGGATGACTATTACTCATGGTAGTGCTAATAATGTAACAAGTGTAAATGGTGAATTATATACCGTTTCAGGTTTAAATACCATACCAACATTGTCTCCTGCAACTGCTTTTATAAATGCGGTTAATATGGTAGGAGCAGTTTCTTATTTATGGGAAGATGCTACTCAAGCAAAAGTAATGGACTATAATAAACCAACAGGTGAATTATTGATTTTTCCAAATATAAAAACAGGAAGTGTTCATTTGGCATATAAATTTGATATATATGCAACAAATCCAATTTCAAGAGAAGAAATATATGTAGATGCACATACAGGTAAATTTTTATATACCAATCCAATTATTAAACACGCGAATCGTTTAATTTCTAATAAAGAGTTGAAATCAAGTAGTGAAAAGGTAAGCGCATTGTTTGAAGAAACAAATACAACCACAATGTTAGCAACAGGTACAGCAGCAACACGTTATAGTGGCTCAAGGGCTATTGAAACGATTCAGCTAGGAGGAAATTATGTGTTACAAGAGACTACAAGGGGTGATGGTGTTTTTACTTGGAACTGTCAAACCACAAACACATATCAGAATATAAATTTCACTGATAATAACAATGATTGGACAGCAGGAGAACATGCTAATGTTGCGAAAGATAATGCCGCATTAGATGCGCATTGGGGAGCTGAGATGACTTATGATTTTTGGATGGATATATTTGGAAGAAATAGTTTTGATGATAATGCTGCAGCAATTAAAAGTTATGTACATTATGATAAAACTCCTGGAGATGGTGTAGGGTATGATAATGCCTTTTGGAATGGAACAGCTATGACGTATGGTGATGGTAATGGTTTTGATGCTTTAACAGCATTAGATATATGTGGTCATGAGGTAGGACACGCTATTTGCACCTATACAGCAAATTTAGCATATCAAAATCAATCAGGAGGTCTGAATGAAGGGTATTCTGATATTTGGGGGGCTTGTATTGAGCATTTTGGGCGTACTGGAGCATTAACAGGTATACCAACAGCTGATGTTTGGAAAATTGGAGAAGATCTAGCTTTTAATCCATTACGCTCTATGAGTAACCCACTGTCAAGAGGTAATCCAGATACCTATTTAGGAACCAATTGGACAACCACAGGAGATGAAGGTTCTTGTGTGCCTACAGGAGGAAATACTGGAAATGATTATTGCGGAGTGCATAATAATAGTGGTGTAATGAATCATTGGTTTTATATTTTAACAGCAGGAAAAAATGGCACTAATAATGCGCCAGTACCAGACACCTATAATGTAGCGGGAATTGGAATGGTAAAATCATCAGAAATAGCTTATTTTGCTCTAAGAGATTATTTAACAGCTAACTCCACTTATGCCGATGCTAGAGTAGCAACAATTTCAGTAGCAGAATCATTATATTGTCCTGCAAGTGCAGAAGCAATTGCAGTTACAAATGCTTGGTTTGCTGTAAACGTAGGGGATGAATTTGTAAATGTTGCAAAAGATGTTGCTTTGTTAGAAGTGCCAAAAAATCCAAGTGTAAATTGCGGTTCAACTTTCAATCAAGAAATCACAATTGTAAATGGAGGTACTACTGCTTTAACTAGTGTTGATATTACTTATAATATTGATGGAGGAACAGCTACTAATGAAACATGGACAGGTAATTTATCTATTTGTCAACAAACTACACATACATTAACAATACCAGCTCTATCAAGAGGTGCACACACATTAAATGTAACCACAACTACAACAGGAGATGGCAGACCTCAAAACAATTCTAAATCATCAATCATTTTTGTGAATGATAGTGGAGTAGAAAATGTAATTAATCCGTTTACTACAAATGCAGATGCTTTAATTACTTATGATGAAGGAACAAATAACAGTTTATGGGAAAGAGGAGCAGCTGCAGGAGCTACACTTAGTAATACGATTTCAGGAGGGTCTAATGTTTATGGAACAAATTTAACAGGGATTCATGGTAATAATATTAAGGCATTACTAGTTTCACAATGTTATGATTTATCATTATTAGATAACACTTTTGTTAAGTTTGATATGGCTTTTGATATTGAAAAAGACTGGGATTTATTATATATGGAATATTCTGTAGATGGAGGAGTTAATTGGAGTATTTTAGGGAGCTCTACAGATGCCGATTGGTATAATAGTAACAGAGTGTCTAATGGAATAGATTGTTTTAATTGTATTGGAGCGCAATGGACTGGTGAGGCTGGTTTAGCGAGTTCACATTCTGGTGGAGGAATAAACGCTACCATGCATACATTTAGTAAATCGTTAGCTGCTTTTGACGGAACAAATGGAACCGCAGAAACCAATATGTTATTTCGTTTTGTATATCATGCAGATGGAGGGACTGCTAATGAAGGAGCTATTGTTGATAATTTTAGAATAGAAGGTATAGTAAACCCTGTATTAGCAACGAAATCTTTTGGGTATGATGATTTAGTAATTTATCCAAACCCTACTTCAAACACAGTAATTATTGCTAGTAGTTTAAATTTAGAAGATACAAAAGTGTCTGTTGTTGATTTAAGAGGACGTGTTATTTTAACAAATACTTCTGTGGTTTCGATAAATAAAATTGAAGTAAATTTAACATCGTTAGCATCAGGAGCTTATTTATTAGTTATTGATAACGGAACAAACAGATCTGTAAAACAAATTATTAAGAATTAGAAAAATAACAAGTTAATATATTATAAAAGCGAGTAAATTTATTTTTACTCGCTTTTTATTTTTTAATAAAATTATCTTCTATTTTTGCGGAAACAAACACAACAATGAACACACAATTAATTTGCTCAGATATTGACGGTACACTTTTAAATAAAGACCGTGAATTGTCGAAAAAAACAATTCAAGAAATAAAAAGACTATCACAAATACCTTTTATTTTAATATCATCACGTATGCCACAAGCAATGGTACATTTGCAAAAACAATTAGACAATACGCATTTGCCTGTAATTGCATATAACGGAGGGTTAATTATTGATAACGGTGTGATTTTAGACACTACAGAAATTACTGCAGATGCAGGAGAGGCAATTGCTGGTTTTTGTAAAGAGACCACAATTCATGTAAGTTTGTATCATAATGATGAATGGTATGTTCCGGAGATGGATTATTGGGCAAAAAGAGAGCAAAACAATACAAAAGTAAACCCTACTGTAAAACCAATAGTTGAAACCTTAAAAACTTGGAGATTAGAAGAAAAAGGAGCACATAAAATTATGTGTATGGGGGATGAAAAGGAAATAGATGCTTTGGTAGTTTTTATTGAAAATAATTTGAGTGATGAGGTAATTCCATACCGATCAAAGCCAACTTATTTAGAAATTTCACATCGTAAAATATCTAAAAAAACAGCTATTAAAACATTGTTAAACTTACGTTACCCAGAATTGTCATTCAAAAATATTTTAGCTTTTGGTGATAACTATAATGATATTGAGATGTTAGAAGCAGTGGGTATTGGTGTTGCAGTAAAAAATGCAAAAGAGGAGGTTTTGGCAATTGCAGATGTAGTTACAGAAACTAATAAAGAAGATGGAGTAGCTTTGTTTTTAGAAAAATTGAAAAGCTAAATTTTTAAAGTAGATAATCTAAACCCTCGTGTTCTCTAACCAGAAAACACGAGGGTTTTTTATTGTAAACGTTTAATATTTATTAACTTTCGATGCATACATCGGGAAATTAAACCTCCTGGTAATTATAGGGATCGGCTATCACCCCATCACCCCGTGATTAAAAATTTAATAGCATTGTAGTACTTAAATTTCTACCCGAAGCACTAATTCCTGAAGCAAACTCTTTATAATGTATATCAAAAATATTGGTAAGCCCTACCTGTAAAGTTAGCGTTTTACTATATTTAAACTGCAAAGAGGTGTTTATGGTACTCCAAGCAGGTGTGCCAATATAATTCCCAAAATCATCCAAAGGACTCTGTTCTAAATTATCTTCACCGTTTGGACTATAATTTTTTGAATCTTTTTTTGAAGTGTATTTGTAGTTAATTTCGGCATCAAATTTACCTTTTTTATATTGTAAAGCAATAGTGGTGAAAAATGGAGAAATAGATGGTAAGGATTCATGGGTGCTCGTTTTACTTTTGGTGTAAGTAGCATTTCCTTTAATAAATAGGTTTGAAATAGGATTTACAGTTAGATCAATAGTTCCTCCAAAAATAGCGGCGTTATCACCGTTTACATTTGCAATAGTGGTTACTTCTTCATTATCATACATTACTGTATTTTCATTAGTTGTTGTAATATCATTTTTAACGATATATTCAGCTCTTGAAATGTAATTTTTTAGTACAGTATAAAATCCATTTATAGTAATTTGATTGCGTTTGTTTTTAATAAATTTAGTAAGTCCAATTTCGCCATTATAAGCAAATTCAGGTTTTAAATTAACATTAGGTACGGTTAGTAAGCCACTTTTTTCACGAATTTTACCAATATCGTCAATGTTTGGAGAACGAAAACCAGAAGAAAAAACAGTACTCCATTTAGTCATTTTTGTAGGGTTATAGGTTAGCCCTAGGTTTGCGGTAAATAAAGAGTTGTTAACTTGTAAATCTGTTTGTGGTAAGCTAATATAGGTTTGGTCTATAAAATGTGCGTTTAACTTAGTGTAAGTGAATCGTCCACCAGTATTTAAAGTCATTTTTCCATTAATATCTTGTCGGTAATTAGCATACGCAGCGGCAGTGGTATAATTGCTACCCCCATCAGGATACCTGCTTTGTACAATTGTGGTTTCTGTAAAGTCAATAATTTGGTTGCCAAAAACATTTAAAACCTTACCATAAGCGTTTGATTTTACATTGTTGTAGGTAAATTCCAACCCATAGCTTAAATCTCTATTTTTAGAAAGAGACACTTTAAAGTCGGTATTTACACTAAAAACACCTATATTTTCTTTTTGATAGGTGCGTTCCAATTTTCCATATTTTCGTTTAATACGTGATTCTTGAATATCTTGATATGCAGCAGTAATAGTTCCTTCTTTTAGCCACTTGTATTTTGGGTTAAATTGATATTGTGCAGAAAAAAATTTTCGTTTTTGTGGTCCATAATACCATTCGGAAAATTTTAAATTACCATTTTTTAATTGTGTTAGTTTGTCAAAACGATTGATGTTAGATGATTCTGATAGTTGAAAATTTAAAATTAAATTATTCTTTTCTTTAATTTTAAAATTAAATTTCTGTAAAACATCAATTTGCTTGTAACCTGTATTTTTTTGAATATGTGTTTTTTTGTTTTGTACCGGTGTGTTGTTGTAAACAACCTCATTATTATCAGAATAAAAAGGAACTAATCCCCAATTTTCATAGCCATGAGTTCTATTTTTACCCATGCGTAAATCATTAAAATCAGCAAAAGAAATAGCACTATAAGACGCCCATTTTTTAGCACTATATTGTCCTCCAAAACCTTGAGAAAATTCCCCATTAGCAGAAGAATAGCGTGTATTGGTGTTACCTGTAAATTGTTTTTTGTAATTTATTTTAGGTGTTTTGGTATAAAAATGAACTACACCACCCAAAGCATCACTCCCGTAAATTACTGATGAAGGGCCAAAAATAACCTCTGTGCGTTCCAAGTTATACGGACTTACTGTAATTGCGTTTTGCAAATGCCCAGAACGGTAAATAGCATTATTCATGCGTACATTGTCTATTACTAATAATACTCTATTGGCTTCAAATCCTCTTATTACAGGGCTACCTCCTCCTCCTTGTGATTTTTGAACACGTAAACCTGGGGTTGAAGCTAGTAAATCGGCAGTAGTTTGTGGGGCTAATCGGTGTATTTTTTTTTGAGTTAGAATTGCAATTTGTTCCGCAACTCTACCTTTTTTTTCTTTTGATTTTGAAACTGATAAAATTATTTGACTTAGTTCGTCATGATTTTGTTGTAAATATAAAATTTCAGGTAAGTTTGATTTTAAAAAAGAAACAGATGTATAGCTTAAGCGTGAAAAATAAATAGTTTCATTATCTGTAAATGTAGAGATGTCTATTCTTCCTTCTAAATCAGAAATGCTACTTTTTGTTTTAGTGTTGTTAAAAGCTGCAACTGCAATGATAGTTTCGTGAGTTACTTTATTCCTAATAGTTATAGATTGCGAATACGCTAACTTTAAACTAGTAAGAAAAAATAAAACAGCAAATATTATTTTTGAGTTAGTTAAACACATTATGTAGTATATCTAAAGATTTAGGTTTTTTAAAACCGCCCAAATGTACGCTAAAATAGTTGATGATTTCACTTAATATTTCGTTGCGAGTTTGTGCGTTTATTTTAATAAAATTTAGAGTATCAAAATGTATGCCTAATAGTGTGTTTAATTGGGTTATTTTATGATTATTTTTTTCATGTAAAAAGAAATTAAGGTGTGTTTTTTTTACATCAGGATAAATACCTAAATGTTTGGATAGTTTTAATAGAAATATTAAATGAAAATTAGCGTTAAATTCATGTAAATCATACCAAAGTAAAGCAGTTTCTATGAAGTGATATAAATCTATATTTTTTTCTTCTTCAATGACTACGTTTTGAAGTATTTCTGCTAAAAATAAAACGACAGTACTTTTGTAAATATTGGTTTGTAAACTTTGATAAGCATGATGTAATTTTACTTCACTTATTGTGTGTAATGTTTGGTTGGTTTTGTGATTTGCGTGTATTTCTAATTGTGATAATAGCTGAAAATAGGCGGCATTTAACTTTCCTTTTTTGCCTTTTAAAACATGATGTAGAATGTAAGACTGTAATCCGTAATTTTGAGTATAACAACGTACAATTAAAGAGCTGTCTTTGTACTTTAAAGCAGAAAGAACAATAGCGTTAGTTTGCACTTGCATTATCTAATAATCATCACTTTTTCGGTAGTACTTTCACTTCCGTCTGCTGTAGTAACCATAATAATATATACGCCAGAAGCTACTTTGTATTTACCAAAAGCCGTCATGTCCCACTGCACAGTGCCGCCACCTTTTGTAGTTGTTTCGAAGACTAAGTTACCAGATATGTCTGTGATTTTTACATTAGATTTATCATCTTTTTTTAATCCAGAAATAGTAACTTTTAAGTCAGGGTTTTCTCTAATATGTTCTGGTTTTACAGGATTAGGAAAGGCATAAACGTCATCTAAATTATCATTTCCAGCAGTAATATTACTATTAAAGGATACCATTCCGTTTGGGCTTGCTAAGTATACCTTCCCGGTTATGTCATCTATTGAGATGTCTGTGATGTTATTTGTAGGTAAAGGGGAGTTGTCTTTTGTAAAATGATAAATAGTTTGTTGTCCGTTAGGAGAAAAATAAAACACACCAGCATCATCCGTTGAAACCCATTTATTGTTACTGCCATCGGTTTCAATATCAGTTATCCATTGTCCGAAAAGTAATTCTTTAGCAATACCGTTATCTAAAATAATAATAGGTTCTGCTTGTGGGTTTGGTGTTGAAAAAAAGTTAGTAGTATTGTACAATACGCGTAAACCTTGTATGGTGCCAATCCATAAATTATTATCTTTGTCAACACTTACTGCGGTAGTAAATTCTCTAGGTAATCCGTCGTGGTCACTTATGTTTTTTACAATACCATTGTTAGAAACACCTATTAATCCGTGTTTGGCAGTACCAATCCATTTAGTATTATTTTGGTCAATATCAATGGAACTGAAGCCATTTTCGGCACTTGGATTTGTTATTACAGCTGAAAAACTAAATGAATTCCATATATTATTTTGTGGATCATAAGATTTTAACCCATGGTCAACTTTAGAGTTGGTAATCCATAGTACTCCGTCTTCAGCAAATGTTGCACTTCCGGTTCTAATGTTGGTTGGGGTATTATTTAAGGCTGAGTTTGCTAATGGGCTATTACTGTTGTTGTGGACTAATGTTGGGGTGTTGTTGTTAATTTCTAATATTCCAGCATAAAATGAACTTATAAAAACCTGATTTTCATTAAAAGGGTTGATAGCTATATTTACCATATTTATTGCGTCAAGTACATTGGTGTAGGTAGTATTGTTCCAAACACTACCTACTAGTAAATCATATCCTTTTCTGTTTAATGGCCAAGGGTTAAAGTAAGTAGAGTGATCTCCATAAACTGCCCAAACTTTACTGTTGTTTGCGGTAATTGAGAAAATATTATTTTCAACAGGACCATTTGGTTTTATATTTTTAATAAAATTTCCATCTATCGAAAAATGTAGTAATCCATCATTTTCAGTTCCTATATAAATTTCATTATTTAATACGGTACTTACTGTGAATTTAGAACTATATTCGGGTAAGTAATTAATAGTGGTACTATTATTAAATAAATTATCATAAAGATATACATTGTCTTTTGTGGTAACTAACATTTTGTTTTCAGATACTCTATGGTCTTTGATAATTTGTGATGTGTAAGTAAAAAGGTCTGTAAAAGAAGTGCCATCAAAACTATAAATATGTTTGTTGTTGTTTATAGTGTATAGTGTGTCATTAAAATTAACAACTGTTTTCCAGTTGTTCCCAAAACTAGAAGGGATACTTTGCCATAATGAAAAATCAATAATATTAGTATCAGCATGTAGGGCTTTTTTCACACCTTCTGTTGAGGTTGCTGCGTAAATGTAATCTCCAATAATAGCGGTTTGATTTACTTGTATTTGAGCACCTCCAGCCCCCATGTAATAGGTGTCGCCAAACTCTAAATTATCTAAATTATATACGCTAATACCATAGTTACAAGATAAATAAACCACTCCATTGTGTTCATAAATGTGATTGATTCGTTTTTGATTTCCTGGTATGTTGGGTTTGTTAATAATATCTACCACAGTAGTCGTTTCTTTTTCTTCGGAAACAATTTCTAGTAGTCCATTTTCATAGCCAATAACGGATAAATTGTAAATAGCACTGTAATGAAAATAAGATATTTTTTTACCACTCATTCCATTAAGGGTAGAGGTGTTTGTGATTTTTTGAGTAGTTGTATTGTAATTAAAAAAAGCATTTTCTGCAGATGCTATAATGTTATCTTGATGAGTAGCAATTCCAGAAATTTGCAGATAGGAGTAATACTCATCCCATTGCTTAGTATAGTCTTGTGCAAATAGACTTGTTGTGATAAATGTAAGTAGTAAAGCTATTTTTGTTTTCATGTATAAAGCAGTTTGATATTGCTAATAAATTTCAAAGATATTCATTTTAAACGACATCAATCTTTTTTTAGTGTATTTAACGCATAAAAAAACCCTCAAAAAGAGGGTTTTTAAAAATATTTAAGAAGAGTTTTGTTGTTATACAACTCCTTGTGCGGTCATAGCATCTGCAATTTTTACAAAACCTGCAATGTTAGCGCCTTTAACATAGTCAATATATCCATCTTCTTGTGTACCATATTTAACACAAGATTCATGAATATCTTTCATAATATTTTTTAATTTTTGATCTACCTCTTCTCTTGTCCAATTAAAACGTAATGAGTTTTGGCTCATCTCTAATCCAGAAGTGGCAACACCACCAGCGTTACTTGCTTTACCAGGAGCAAATAGTACTTTTGCTTTTTGTAAAACCTCAATAGCTTCTGGTGTAGTAGGCATATTTGCGCCTTCTGCTACACAAATACATCCGTTGTTTACTAATGTTTTTGCTTCCGCTTCGTTTAATTCATTTTGAGTAGCACATGGTAATGCAACATCACATTTTACACCCCAAGGTCTTTCTCCTTTAAAGAATTTTGCAGTAGGATATTTTTCAACGTATGCGTTAATTCTACCACGTTTTACATTTTTAAGTTCCATAATAAATGCTAATTTGTTAGCATCTATACCAGCTTCATCATATATATATCCTGAAGAATCTGACAGAGTAACAACTTTAGCCCCTAACTCGGTAGCTTTTTCAGTAGCATATTGTGCAACGTTACCTGATCCAGAAACAGCAACAATTTTTCCTTTAAAACTATCTCCTTTAGTAGCTAACATGCTTTGTGCAAAATACACATCACCATAACCTGTAGCTTCTGGTCTAATTAAAGAACCACCAAATGACATTCCTTTACCAGTTAATACTCCTGTAAATTCATTACGTAATCTTTTGTATTGACCAAACATATAGCCAATTTCACGACCACCTACTCCAATGTCTCCTGCAGGAACATCTGTATTTGGTCCAATGTGTTTTGATAATTCTGTCATAAAGGATTGACAAAAACGCATTACTTCAGCGTCTGTTTTTCCTTTAGGATTAAAATCAGAACCTCCTTTACCTCCACCCATAGGTAAAGTTGTTAAGCTGTTTTTGAAAACTTGCTCAAAGGCTAAAAACTTTAAAATACTTAAGTTCACAGAAGGGTGAAAACGCAAACCACCTTTATAAGGTCCAATAGCTGAGTTCATTTGAATACGGTATCCTTTGTTAATTTGTACTTCTCCGCTATCATCTACCCATGCAACTCTAAATAACAAAACTCTTTCAGGTTCCGTCATTCTTTCTAATAATTTATCTTTTCCGTATTGAGGGTTTTTCTCAATAAAAGGGAGTACAGTTTCTGCAACCTCTGTTACTGCTTGCAAAAATTCTGGCTCGTTAGGGTTTCTATTATCAACAGTGTTGATGAAATTTTTAATGTTAGTATCCATTTTATCTAGGTATTAAATATCATTTTAGTGAAAAATCGTCACAAATATAAGATATACATAATTATATACACTAAAAATTATTATTTTTTTTAATAAGGTATGATTAAGTTTTTTTGTTTGCTCAGTTTTTATATATTTGTTACTTATATTAATGAAATAAAATATGTTAAAAAATAGCTTACTTATAGCTGTATTGTTTTTTTCAATACAAGCCGCAAATGCTCAATTAGGGTTTTCCCATGAAGTAGGTGTTATAGCTGGTCCTGTTGCATTACAATCTGATTATGGAGAGCGTAAAGATTTTGATACCAATAAAGGAAATACGGGTTTAGGGATAGGCTTAGTGCATTACATTAACTTTGCATATAGAGCAGATTGTAATTGTTATACAAAAGATACGTACTTTAATGATCACTTCAAATTGCGAAATGAAATTTCTTGGAGTAAAACCAAATTAAACCATTTTGGAGAATGGGTAGAACCAAGTAGAACTTCACTTGCCGCAGATGCTTTGCGTGGTACGGAAGGTGTTGCCTCAATTTTAAATTTAGGTTCTCAATTAGAATTTTTCCCATTTAGTATTCGTGATTTTGTTGCAGGAGGCTATACTTTTGCACCTTTTATTAGTTTAGGGGCACATTACAATAGTTTTTCGCCATCTTACACCAAAAACGAAGATGCTTTAGCTATGGAAGCTTTAGTAGCAGGATCTCCTTCTGGTCAATCTAATATTTTTAAAAAAGAAAGTTATTTGCAAGAACCACTATCTTCATGGTCAATAATTTGGAGTGTTGGTACACGATATAAATTAACGCCATTATCTGATTTAATGTTAGATTTACGTTGGACGTATTATTGGTCTGATTGGGCAGATGGTTTGAACCACAATGGTCCTGCTGACAAAAATTACGATTGGAATGTTTGGTTAAACTTTGGGTATGTGTATTACTTAGATTAACAAATAATTTATAATAATATAAGATAAAGTCTAACGAAAGTTAGACTTTATCTGTTTTCAACCATTTTTTGTTAAACTTTTAACCAATTTTTAACAAGATAATCCAAGTAAAATTCACACTTTGCAAACTCAATATAGAAATAGCTATTTAAGCATAATAAAAAAAACCTAATGGAAACACAAAATACAGCAATTGACATCAAATCAATAAATGAGAAAATAGAAAAAGAAAGTGCTTTTGTAGATTTACTTGTCATGGAAATGAACAAGGTAATTGTTGGACAAAGGTATATGATAGAACGCTTGTTAATAGGATTGTTAGGTCAAGGGCATATTTTATTAGAAGGTGTTCCTGGTTTAGCAAAAACATTAGCCATAAATACGTTATCAAAAGCAGTGTCAGGAAGTTTTAGTAGAATACAATTTACGCCAGATTTGTTGCCGGCGGATGTTGTGGGTACCATGATTTACAATATAAAGGAAAATGATTTTACCATTAAAAAAGGACCAATTTTTGCAAACTTTGTGTTAGCAGATGAAATCAATAGAGCGCCAGCAAAAGTACAATCGGCTTTATTAGAAGCAATGCAAGAAAAACAAGTAACCATTGGTGATACTACTTTTATTTTAGACAAACCTTTTTTAGTAATGGCAACTCAAAACCCTGTTGAGCAGGAAGGAACATATCCATTGCCAGAAGCGCAAGTGGATCGTTTTATGCTAAAAGTAGTTATTGATTACCCTTCTTTAGAGGATGAACAAAAAATTGTTAGAGCTAATTTAAAAGGTGATTTTGAAAAAATAAATGAAGTAGTTTCTGTAGCGCAAATTAAAAGGGCGCAACAAGCCGTACGTGAAGTGTATATGGATGAGAAAATTGAAAAATATATTTTAGATATTATTTTTGCAACACGTTATCCAGAAAAGTATGGTTTAGCCGAGTTAAAACCCTTAATTAATTTTGGAGCATCACCACGTGGAAGTATTAATTTAGCTAATGCAGCAAAATGTTATGCCTTTATTAAACGTAGAGGATATGTAATACCAGAAGACGTTAGGGCTATGGTAACCGATGTTTTACGTCATCGTATTGGTATAACGTATGAGGCAGAAGCTGAAAATATTACTTCGGAAGAAATTATCACCAAAATTGTAAACCAAATAGAAGTACCATAAATATAAGTGTCTCCTAAAAAATAGGAATTCAAACATTTAATTTCGGAGCAATAATCTCAAAAATGTGAACTACCCGATATTTTATGTCGAAAAAGAAAGTTTATTGGTAATTATTAATAAAATCCTTCCTTTTAAGAGGGATTTAGGATGGGCTTATGGATACTAAAGAATTACTTAAAAAAGTACGTAAAATAGAAATCAAGACACGCCGTTTGTCTGATCATATTTTTGGAGGTGAATATCATTCAACCTTTAAAGGGCGTGGTATGACGTTTTCCGAAGTGCGCCAATATCAATACGGTGATGATATTAGAGCTATTGATTGGAATGTTACGGCACGTACAAATGAACCACATATAAAAGTTTTTGAAGAGGAACGTGAGCTAACCATGATGCTTATGGTGGATGTTTCGGCATCTAAATTTTTTGGAACTCAAAATCAGTTTAAGGAAGAAATGGTTACTGAAATTGCAGCAACCTTAGCCTTTTCGGCATTGCAAAACAATGATAAAATAGGGGTAATTTTATTTTCGGATGACATAGAGCTTTTTATTCCTCCAAAAAAAGGAAAAAGTCATGTATTGCGTATTATTAGAGAGTTAATAGAGTTTCATCCTAAAAGTAAAAATACAGATGTAACAGGAGCGTTTAAATTTTTATCAAGTGTACTAAAAAAGAAAGCTATCGTATTTGTATTATCTGATTTTATTGCAGATGAGTATAGTCAAACGCTAAAAATAGCAGGTAGAAAACACGATGTTACAGGAATAAGAATTTATGATAAACATGAAGAAAGTATTCCAAACATAGGACTGGTAAACTTTAAAGATGCAGAAACGGGAGTGCAACAAGCCATTAATACAGGCGCTAAAAGAGTACGTGATAATTACGCAAATTTCCATCGAGAAAAAGCACATTATTTTGAAGAATCGTTTAGAAAAACAGGATCAGGAGTTATAAACTGTCGTACGGACGAAGATTATGTGAAAAAATTATTAGGCTATTTTAAAACAAGAGGATAATGAAAAATTACGAATTACGAATATTGAATTACGAAGTAAAACGCACAAAACTATTTGTAGGGTTTATTTTCTGTATTCTATTTTCACTGTTCTCATCAGCACAAGAAATTACTGTTGGTTTAGATACTACCACTATAAAAATTGGAGAAGAAGTTAAATTGCAAATTCTTATAAAAGCAACTCCTACCGATTTAATTATCTTCCCCGAAACAAAAACAATGGGGCTGTTGGAGGTTATCAATTCGTATAAAACGGATACCCTTTTAAAAAGTAATCCGTTTACCTTAAAAAAAGAATACGGTTTAACCCAATTTGACTCGGGACACTACATGTTGCCACCTCAAAAAATTATCATTAATGGAAAACCACATTTTACAGACTCTCTTTTAATAGCGGTTCAGGATGTTTTAGTAGATACTACTAAGCAAAAATTGTTTGATATTAAACCTATAATTGAAGTAAAAAAACCTTCTGAAGGGTTTCCGAATTGGATATTATATTTAATAGTAGGGCTTTTAGTTTTAGGGATATTACTCTATTTTTTATTCTTTAAAAAAACAAAAGCAGAAAAAGAAGCAGAAAATAAATTACCACCATTTGAAGAAGCTTTATCGCAATTAAATTTATTAAAAGATAGAGAATCGATATTATTAGATGAGGGAAAATATAAAGAATACTACTCGCAATTAACCGATGTTTTAAAACATTATTTAGATGAAGAAGTGTATGATGACGCTCTAGAAAGTACTTCGGATGAATTACTGGAAAAATTAGAAATGTTTAGAGATTCGGGAAAACTACCCATTTCAAAAGAAGTAATACAAAATTTACGAAGCGTATTACAAACTTCTGATTTGGTAAAATTTGCAAAATCTAAACCTGATTCAGGTACAGCAAAAGTAGATAGAAATACCATTGAGCGTATTATAACCGAAACAAAAGCAGCCATACCAGAACCAACAGAAGAAGAATTGTGGTTGAATGAGCAATATCGTTTAGAGCAAGCACGTATTTCGAAACGTAAAAAAATAATATATGCAACTATTACAGGGTTGAGTATCCTTATTTTAGCAGGTATTGGATTAGGGTTTAAATATGGCTTCTCAAACGTAAAAGATGCCATTTTCGCACCACAGTCAAAGCAATTATTAGAAGGGGAATGGGTGCGTAGTGCTTATGGTAATCCTGCCATTGTAATCAATAGCCCAGAAGTTTTAACAAGAGCATCTAATCAGCAAATGGAAGCAATGCAAACGCAAAGTTTTGCTTACGGTAATTTAGATAGTAATTTAGCAGTGGTGCTTAATACAATGCAAATGCCAAAAGCACCTCAAATGATAGTGTTGCAAAGTGAAGATAATGAAGCTCCAGAAACCCCAAAAGCTGATTTAAAGCAAATTAATGAGCAAACCTTACAAATGCTGGAACAACAAGGAGTAATGAATATGTTGGTAAAACAAGCCGAATATGAATTTCCTAATGATGTAAAAGGAATGAAAGCTTTTGGGACATTTACAGTTGAAAATTCAATAACAAAACAAAAACAACTGTTAGCGTATGAAATTTTATCCTTTACGCAAGACGATGCAAACATACAGCAAGTATTGGTTTTTCATAAAAAGGAAGATAAATACGCAAAACAAATAGCCGATAAAGTATTAGCATCTGTTGAATTGATAAAAGAAGAGGAATAATGTTTAATAATTATGAATTTGTAAACCCAGAGTTATTATGGTTGTTGGTTTTATTACCATTAGCAGTGCTGTGGTATTTTTTAAAAAGAAATCAGCAAACGGCAAGCGTACAAATAAGTAGCTTACAAGGTTTTCAAGACACATCAATATTACCAAAATTAAAACCATTATTAATGGTATTAAGGTTATTGGCAATGGCTTTTGTAATTATTGCACTGGCAAGACCACGTACGGTTTCCATATCTAAAAAAACAAAAACCAATAAAGGGATTGATATTGTGATGGCAATAGATATATCAGCAAGTATGTTGGCAAAAGATTTACGACCAAATAGATTAGAGTCTTTAAAAAATGTAGCAGGTGAATTTATAAAAGGTCGCCCAAATGACCGTATCGGTTTAGTGTTATATGCAGGTGAAAGTTATACTAAAACACCAATTACCAGCGATAAGTCAATTGTTTTAGGTTCTTTAAAAGAGGTGACATATGATAGTCGAGTTTCTGGTGGTACCGCAATTGGTATGGGTTTGGCAACTGCTGTAAATAGATTAAAAGATAGTAAAGCAAAAAGTAAAGTTATTATTTTATTGACTGATGGAGTAAACAATACAGGAACTATTGATCCTAAAATTGCGACTCAGTTGGCGTCAAGTTTTGATATAAAAGTATATACCATTGGTTTAGGAACTAACGGAACAGCATTATCTCCAGTGGCATTGCGTCCAAATGGTACTTTTGTATTTAATAGAGTAAAAGTAGAAATAGACGAAGCCTTATTAAAAGAAATTGCAAATAACACCAATGGCAAGTATTTTAGAGCTACCAATACCAGAAAATTGCAAGCTATTTATAGTGAAATTAATAAATTAGAAAAAACCGAAGTGGAAGAGTTTAAGTTTTATAATTATGATGAAAAGTTCAGAAACTTTGTATTTATAGCTTTGGGGATATTTTTAATGGAAATTTTACTAAAACTAACTCTTTTTAAAAGTATTGTGTAAATGAAAAGAGGTGTAATTATACAAGCAAGTTCAAGAAGTAATGGCAATACATTTAAAATTGTTTCTTATTTAAAAGAACAAACAGGTTTTGATTGTATTGATTTATGTGAATATGAAATAAATCATTTTAATTATGATTTTAAACATGCAGCAGATGATTTTTCTGCACTTTTCAAGAAAATTGTTCAAAATTATGATGTTATAATTTTTGCAACACCTATTTATTGGTACACAATGAGTGGTTTGCTAAAAGTTTTTTTAGATAGAATATCAGATTTTTTCTTTACTGAAAAAAAATATGGAAAATTATTAAATGGAAAACAAATGGCAACAATAAGTTGTGGCTCTTCTTCAGAGATTCTTGAAGGCTTTACAATGCCATTTATTCAAACTGCAAAATATTTAAAAATGGAATATTTAGGGCATTTACATACCTGGACAGCAGAAAATGAATTATCAGATAAAACAAAAGATAATATTATTGATTTTGTAGTAAATCAAATTAAAAAATAACCACCAACCAAATCAACATTAAAAAATGTTTGAATTAGAAGAGAAAATATATTTTTACATACTACTATTAATCCCTGTTATTATAGTAGTATTCACAGTGTTTTTACTTTGGAAAAAGAAAAAACAAACACAATTTGCAACGCATACATTACTAGAAAAGTTAGCGCCAGAAAAATCGTCAGGTAAACTAATATTAAAAGTAGTTTTATGGTGTTTGGCTATTGTAAGTTTTACAATAGCATTGGTGAATCCTAAATTTGGGACAAAGCTGGAAATGGTAAAGCGTGAAGGGGTAGATATTGTTTTTGCGGTAGATGTTTCAAAAAGTATGTTGGCGGAAGATATTGCGCCCAATCGTATTGAAAAAGCAAAACAATTGGTAACGCAAATTATTAACAATTTAGCCAGTGATCGTATAGGTATTATAGCCTATGCGGGTCAAGCATATCCGCAGTTACCTATTACTACGGACTATGCCTCGGCAAAAATGTTTCTGCAAAACATGAACACCAATATGCTATCTTCTCAGGGTACCGCCATAAGTGACGCTATTGAAATGGCGACTACCTATTTTAATGATGAAGAGCAAACCAATAGAATATTAATAATTATTTCTGATGGAGAAGATCATAGTGATAATGCAATTGAAGCAGCAACAATGGCCGCTCAAAAAGGAATTAAGATATTTACTATTGGAGTAGGAGAAGCAAAAGGAGCACCCATACCGCTAAAACGAAACGGTATAGTTGAAAGTTATAAAAAAGATAGAAATGGCGAAACCGTAATAACCAAACTTAATGAGGTTATTTTAAAAGAAGTAGCCAATAAAGCAAACGGATTTTATATTAATGGTAAAAGCACACAAAATGTAGTGGATACTATTAAGGAAGCATTGTTAAAAATGGATAAAAAAGAATTCGAAACCAAACAATATACTGATTTTGATCAAAAATTTCAATGGTTTTTAGCGTTAGGTCTGTTCTTTTTACTATTTGATGTTTTGGTATTAGAGAAAAAAACAAAATGGATTAATAAACTTAATCTTTTTAACGAAAAAAAATAAAAAATGAAGCAATTTATAATTCCCTTTTTTATAATGATATTTGGAGTCTCTTTTGCTCAAAAAAAAGACACTTTACAAGATGTACAATATATATATAAAGGAAATGAAGCCTTAAAAGAAACCCAATTTGCAGAAGCAGAAGCACAGTATAGGAAAGCCATTTCGGAAAACCCTGCAAATCCCGTTTCAAAATTTAATTTAGGTAATGCTTATTACAAAAATAAAAAAACTGATGAAGCATTAAGTCGTTTCAATCAAGCACAAAAAGTAGCAGAAACAAAACTAGAAAAACATAAGGCATTTCATAATATGGGCAATAGCTTTATACAAAAAAAAGAATACGATAAGGCAATTGAAATGTATAAAAATGCACTACGTAATAATCCTAAAGATGATGAAACACGTTATAATTTAGCCATCGCAAAACAGGAAAAGAAAAAACAAGACAAAGAGAAGGAAAAAAATAAAGATAAGAAAGACGATAAGAAAAAGGACGGAAAAGATAAAAATAAGGATAAGAAGGACGATAAAAAAGATCAAGGAAAAGACGGCGATAATAAAAAAGACAAGCAAGATAAAGGCGACGATAAAAAAGATCAAGACAAGAAAAAAGATGACAAGGGTGATGAAAAGAAAGACAAGCCCAAAGATGATGCTAAAAAAGACAAAGGAGATAGTGATAAAAAAAGTAAAGAAAAACCAAAGCCTAAACCAGGTCAATTATCACCACAGCAAGCACAACAGTTGTTAAAAGCAATGGATAACCAAGAGCAAAAATTACAACAAAAATTAAATGCTAAAAAAGGAAAAGGCGTGCCCGTACAAAACGATAAAGATTGGTAGGGTAAAATAGTTTTTTAACACACAATTAAATAGCCGAATTAATTCGCGATAAAACATCAATACCATGTCTAATTTTAGCAAACAAAACAAATAAGACTGCAAACGCAATTAAAAACCCCCAAAATAAACCAGTGTTGTTTTTCTTAGCAATTTTTTTGCTCGTTTTTAAATAAGTTTT
>CAZSQD010000005.1:0-31268 GCA_964608925.1 uncultured Kordia sp. | reverse complement strand
TATTGTAGTGAGATTTTCCACAAATTTTATTACAAAGTAAAATATAATCATACTCCCAAGGGTCATTATTTGGAATACCAGCAGCAGCTTTTTTTGCTCTAATTTTGTTTGCTCTTTTAACCTTATCTATTACATCCGGATCTAAACGCATTTCTGCTGTTGTAGTTATAGGTGTAAATGAAAATTGAGTAATCATCCCTGGAACACAGTTCATTTGCGCTCTAAAATGAGGCATATAAGCCGAGTGCAATACGTCTTGAGAACGTATCATAAAATTAACTTTTCTACCCACAGGTAAATGTAATTCTTTTACAATTACATCATCAGCAGCATTAGGGTCTGACTCATCTAAACCTAAAATATTAGCTTTATCAATATCAATCATTCTAACGCTTGACTCTCCTAGTACATTATCCTCGCCACCATATCTAGCAGTCCAGTTAAATTGTTGTGCGTATAACTCTACAACTACTGGTTGTTCTTCTGCATCAAAATCATAATCTGTAATATCATTCCAAGTATATAAACCAAATAAAATTAATCCTGTTAAAACGATTACCGGTATTCCTGTCCAAATCATTTCTAACTTCATATTATCAGAATAATATAAGGCTTTACCATCTTTTTTACCTTGATATTTATAGGCAAAGAAAAACAATAAGGTGTGTGTTAAAAAGAATACTGCAAAAATGATAATCCAAGAGATAAACATTAACGTATCTACTGTTTCACCATGTTCTGAAGCAGGTGTACCTAATAATAAAGGTCCCCATTTATATAAACCATAAAATACAAATGCAAACATAACTATTAAGAAGGCTAACATTAACCCACCTTGTACTTTATTATCGCTATCATTAGCTACTAAAGATTCTGCTCTAGTGGCTTTATAAATTTTAAATACTTTTGATAATTGCCATAAGGTAATTGCTACTAAAAGTATGATTACTATGTTTAGAAAAACTGTCATCTTAGTTATTATAGATTAATTAATTTTATCAAATTAACAAAAAAGTAAGCTTTTAAACTTACTTTTTGTTAAAAATATTTTTAGTAATGAAAGTGTTCACTTTCGTGAATAAATGGATTACGTTTTGGCTCTAAAGGTGCTTTTGTTAATGCATTAAATACTACATAAATAAACAATCCTAAAAAGAACAATACCGATCCTATTTCTGGTATTCCAATAAACCAACGATCACCAACGGTTGCTGGCATAACCATGTTATAAACATCAACATAATGACCTACTAATATTAAAATACCTGCAATGATAACAAACCAATTGGTACGTTTAAAATCACTATTCATTAATACTAATATTGGAAATACGAAGTTTAAAGCTATCATACCAAAAAATGGTAAGTTATAATCTTGAATACGTGTTATAAAATACGTTACCTCTTCAGGTATATCTGCAAACCAAATTAGCATAAATTGTGAGAACCATAAGTAGGTCCAAAAAATACTCATTCCAAACATAAATTTAGCTAAATCATGAATATGACTGTTGTTTACTTTTTCTAAATATCCTTGAGATTTTAAATATATCGTAATTAAAGCAATTACAGTAATACCACTTACAAACATACTTGCAAAAATATACCATCCAAATAATGTAGAAAACCAATGTGGATCAAGAGACATAATCCAATCCCATGACATCATAGATTCTGAGTATAAAAATACAACCAAAAACATTGCTGATAATTGGAAATTCTTTTTGAAATTTTTATCGTCTGATGCGGTATCTTGTTTTCTTGATAACCTTTTAGAAATAATTTGATATGCAATCCAAAGTGATGCATAAATTACCGCTCTTAACATAAATGCTCCTGCGTTTAACCATCCTTTTTTACCGTCTAATAATTTATCATAGGTAGGACTTGTTGGGTCTAAATCAGCATGCATCCAAGCAAATAAATGGTTTCCATGCCCTAGTGTAGAGATACCTAAAATGATTAATAAAATCACTAATCCTATTGGTAAATAAGAGGTAATACCCTCCATTACTCTAAATAATAAAGGACTCCACCCTGCTTGTGCTGCTCTATTTACAGCATAAAATGCTAAAACACCTAACGCAATCATCATAAAGAAAAAACAAGCTACATATAATGCTGCCCATGGTTTGTTTTGTAATTGTGTTAATACATGTTCTGCATGGTGCTTATCAGCATGTGCGTCATGACCAGCAGTTTCATGGTGATCATTTGTTACTGCATGTGCATCATGAGTTGCTACTGCGTGGGCATCTTCATGGCCACCGTGTTCTGCTTCATGTGCTAAAATTTGTTCTACTTCTTCAACTGAACTAGGAGCTGACATAAAGCCAACACCAATACCAATAGCTCCAAGAACCATTAGCACTATAGCTGTCAATTTTAATTTTTTTGAAAAATTGTACATATCTTTTTCTTAACTATTTCTTATTTTTTTAAATCAGCTCTTAATTTATTTACGTACATCGCAACTTGCCAACGTTCTTTTTCGTTTAACTGTGCTGCGTGAGAACCCATAGAGTTCAAACCGTAATAAATAGTATGGTAAATACTACCATCAGTAATATCCCTTGTGGTATAATTAGGTACTCCTAAAAACTTCTCTCTTTTTACCAAGTTACCGTCACCTTTTCCTTTTTTACCGTGGCAAATATTACAATATATATTGTATAAATCTTTACCTGTTGCTAAATTAGCTTTGGTTGTTTTTAAAGGGTTTTGTAAGCTGTCTTTTGCAAACAATCTACCTGCTGGTGTGTTTTCTATTTCAAAAGGAGTCCATCCTCTTTTTATAGTTCCATCAACTGGTGTTGCGGATGCATCAAATGTTTCTGAAGTACTGTAAGTTTCATAACCTTCAGACTCATACATATTTGGGAAAAATTGATAATTTCTTTCTCCTTTATTATGACAAGAAGTAACCGATATTAATACGGTAACTATTGCTATTATTTTAACTAAACTCTTCATAATTATTTTTTTTCAGTTAAGTTAATTTCTACTGCTCCTGTTTCTTTTAATAAAGCCTGTAAAGCTTCTACATTATCACCTGCTGGTAATTCCATTAAAAACATATCATCTGTTGTTCTTACATCTGGGTTTTCAGCTTTTTTAAATGGCCATAATCTACTTCTCATATAAAAAGTAAGTACCATTAAATGGGCTGCAAAAAATACGGTTAACTCAAACATAATTGGTATAAATGCTGGTGAATTTTCTATATAAGAAAAACTTGGTTTACCACCAATGTTTTGTGCCCAATCCTCAATCATCATGAAATTCATCATTGCGGTTGCCACACATAAACCTATTACTCCATATATAAATGAGGTAATTGCTAAACGTGTAGGGGCAAGACCCATTGCTTTATCTAATCCATGTACTGGAAAAGGTGTAAATATCTCTTCAATATGATAATTTGCATCTTTAACTGCTTTTACAGCATCTAATAATACATCATCATCATCATACATTGCGTAAACTACTTTATGACTACTCATGATCTTCTACTGTTTTTTTGTATTTATCTCCTGATGCTTTTAAAATTGATTTTACTTCTGCCTGTGCAATTACAGGGAATGTTCTTGCATATAATAAGAACAATACAAAGAAGAAACCAATTGTACCTATAAAGATACCGATGTCTACAAATGTTGGTGAAAACATTGACCAAGATGATGGTAAATAATCTCTATGTAATGAGGTTACGATAATTACGAAACGCTCAAACCACATTCCTATATTTACTACAATAGAAATAATGAAAGAGAATAAAATACTTCTTCTTAATTTTTTAATCCACATAAATTGTGGTGAAAACACATTACATGTCATCATTGACCAGTATGCCCACGCATAAGGACCTGTTGCTCTGTTTAAGAACGCATATTGTTCATACTCTACTCCAGAGTACCAAGCTACAAATAACTCTGTAATATAAGCGACCCCTACAATAGAACCTGTAATCATAATAACCAAGTTCATTAACTCAATATGTTGCATGGTAATGTAATCTTCAAAATTACATACTTTTCGCATAATGATTAATAAGGTGTTTACCATTGCAAAACCTGAAAATACTGCTCCCGCAACAAAGTAAGGAGGAAATATAGTAGTATGCCATCCTGGTATAATTGCAGTAGCAAAATCAAAAGATACAATTGTATGTACAGAAAGTACTAATGGAGTAGCTAAACCTGCTAATACCAAAGATACCTCTTCAAAACGTTGCCAATCTTTTGCTCTACCAGACCAACCGAAACTTACTAAACTGTAAATTTTCTTTTGAAAAGGTTTTGTTGCTCTATCACGTAACATTGCAAAATCTGGCAATAAACCTGTCCACCAGAATACTAATGATACCGATAAATACGTAGAAATTGCGAATACATCCCAAAGTAATGGCGAGTTAAAGTTTACCCATAATGATCCAAATTGATTTGGAATTGGTAATACCCAATATCCTAACCATGGACGTCCCATGTGAATAATTGGAAACAAACCTGCTTGTACAACGGCAAAAATTGTCATTGCTTCTGCAGAACGGTTAATACCCATTCTCCATTTTTGACGGAATAATAAAAGTACCGCAGAAATTAATGTACCTGCGTGACCAATACCAACCCACCAAACAAAGTTTGTAATATCCCAAGACCAACCAACGGTCTTATTTAATCCCCAGGTACCAATACCTGTAGAAACTGTGTATAACATACAACCTACTCCCCAAAGGAATGCTGTTAATGCAATACCGAAAACTATCCACCACTGTTTGTTAGCTCTTCCTTCTACTGGACGAGAAATATCAACAGTAACATCGTGATATGACTTGTTTCCAGTAACTAAAGGTTTTCTTATTGGTGCTTCGTAATGAGAACCCATAATTTATATTTAATTATTTGTTATTATTAATTTTATTAAACTTTGATGTAAAAAACATCGGGAAGTTAGCCCCTTTTAAGCTATTGACTTCCAATTAAGCTTCTGTTGTATTTCTAACTTTCGTTTGGTATACAACATTTGGTTTTGTACCTACATGTTCTAATAAGTGATATGCTCGCTTATCATTTTTACTTGCATATACCTTACTTTTATGATCATTGATATCTCCAAAAATCATAGCACCAGAATCACATGCGTTTGAACAGGCTGTTTGGAATTCTCCATCCTTAATTGCTCTACCATCACGTTTTGCATCTAAAATTGTTTTTTGTGTCATTTGTATACACATAGAACATTTTTCCATTACTCCACGAGAACGAACTACAACATCTGGATTTAATACCATACGTCCTAAATCATCATTCATATGATAATCAAACTCATCATTACTGCTATATAAGAACCAGTTGAAACGACGCACTTTATAAGCACAGTTATTTGCACAGTAACGTGTACCTACACAACGGTTATATGCCATATGGTTTTGACCTTGACGACCGTGAGAAGTTGCTGCTACTGGACAAACTGTTTCACATGATGCGTGATTACAGTGTTGACACATTATTGGTTGGAATACCACTTGCGGGTTTTCCGCTGGGTTTTCCATTTCTGCAAATTGTGATAATGATTCTGATAATCCAGAAATATTATCTTTCTTTTCAACATCTCCCATAAAAGAGTCTTGAGAAGAATAATATCTATCAATACGCAACCAGTGCATATCTCTTGATCTACGTACTTCTGATTTACCAACTACAGGAACATTGTTTTCTGTATGACAAGCAATAACACAAGCACCACAACCGGTACATGCATTCAAGTCAATTGATAAGTTAAAGTGATGCCCTATTGAACGGTCAAATTCCGTCCACATATCTGCATCTGGAGAAGTAACGTCAATCATTTTATGATCTTTAGATACTTGTGGCATTTCATTCCAATGCTTTATATCTTTAGTATTAAAAATTTCTAAAGTAGTATCTTTTACAATATCCCCTCTACCCATTAAGGTATTGTGTAATTGTAAACAAGCAAACTCATGTTTACCGTCTGCTTTTTCAATTTTTACATTTTGTACGTCATTGAAATTAGTATATAAAGGATATGCATTTACTCCTGTTTGCATTTCTACTTTCATCCCTGCTTTTCTACCATAACCAAAAGACATCCCTACAGATCCTTTTGCTTGCCCTGGCTGAACCATTACAGGAACTTTTACCGTTACACCATTTACAGTTATATTAGCATACGTACCATTTAAACCACCATTAGCATCATTTCTTGCTTCATCAAAAAATGTACTTTGTTTTAATGATAAACCTAAATCATCCGCATCTGCTTGTGACATGGTTAAATAGTTATCCCAAGTAGCACGTGTTAATGGATCTGGAAACTCTTGCAACCAAGGGTTGTTTGCCATTTGACCATCTCCCATACCCGTTTTAGCATATAGTGTTAACTCATAACCCTTAGAGGTTGAATTTGCTAATTTAGCCACTGCTGTACTTAAATTGGTATTATCTACTGCTACATCGTCTCCTTCAGTTTCAACAGCAACAACTGGTGCACTTAATACACCGTCATGTAATGCTTTGTTCCAAGAAGAACTTCCTAAGAAACCTGTTGACCAAGTTGATTTAATATACTTATAATAAGACACATCATTACCCATCCATGTTAATAATGAATCTTGAAATTGACGTGTGTCAAATAAAGGCTTAATAGTAGGTTGCATTAAACTATAAGCTCCTTTTTTAAAGCTAACATCTCCCCAAGATTCTAAATAATGAGGGGTTGCACCTAAATAATTTACATAAGTAGAAGTTTCATCTTCTCTTTCTGTAAAGGATACTGATAATTCAATTTTTTTCAAAGCTTCACCAAAAGCTTTACCATTTGGCATTGTATATACTGGGTTTATACCAGACATGATTACCGCACCAACTTTACCTGACTTTACATCAGCAACTAATTGATTTACTGCAGTATCACTACCTTGTCTTACTTTTAATGGTGTATTTTTATTGAATGCTTTACTTGATAAAGCCTCATTGATAGCTAAAGCCACTAATTGTGCGTCTTTATCTTGAACCCCTGTTAACACAACAGCTCTACTACCCATTTTCTTTAATTCTGAAGCCGTTTTTTTAGCCATTGCCTCAACGTGCTTTGGCAATTTACCACTTACTGCAACACCTGTAATATAACCATATAATTTAGCTAAAACTACTTTTTGTTGTGATGGTGTTAAAGGCACACGAGTATCTGCGTTTGCACCAGATAAAGTCATATTAGACTCAAACTGTATGTGGCGTGACATTTTACCGTGATTAGGAACTTTACCTTTAGCATAAGCACCTTCAAAACCTCCTCCTTGCCAATCTCCTAAGAAATCTGCACCTACAGAAACAATTAAATCTGCTTTCTCTAAGTTAAAGTCAGGTAATCCTCTTTCTCCATATTTTTCTTGATACGCATCCAACGTTGCAGATTCTGAAATTGAATCATATACTACATGACGTACATTACCAAATTTAGCTTTAAATTCAGCAATTAAACGTGTTGTTGATGGACTTGCAAAAGTTTGTGTCATTAACACAATCTCTTTTCCTGCTGCCGATAATTGTGCTAATTTTCCAGAAACCCCTTTATCAAAAGTTGACCAATCACTCGCTTTACCACCAACCATTGGTTGCTTTAAACGCAAGCTATCATATAATGATAATACTGACGCTTGCACACGTGCACTCGCTCCTCCGTTAGTCCCAGCCAATTTATTTGGCTCTATTTTAATTGGGCGACCTTCTCTTGTTTTTACTAAAATACTCGCAAAATCATAACCGTTTGCAATAGTTGTTGCATAATAATCTGCAACACCAGGACGTACTTGTTCTGGTTGAATTACATAAGGTATTGATTTAATTACAGGTCCTTCACAAGCTGCTAAAGAAACTGCCGCTGTACTAAATCCAACATATTTAAGAAAATCTCTACGTGTTGTTGATGATGCCTCAAGAGTTTCTTTGTCTCCTAAAAACTCATCAACAGGAATTTCTTCCATAAATTCTTTCTGTTGAACTGAATCAACAACTGAATTTACGTCAAGCTCCTCAACACTTTTCCAGTATTTCTTGTTTGATGCCATATTAATTTATCTATTTTATAATTGAAAGATTGAATATAAAAACAATCTTTTAATGTTTTAATCGTTTATTTAATGTTTTTTAGTAATGACATTTTCCACATTCCATTCCTCCCATTTGAGCAACTGTGAACTTATCAACACCGTATTTTTTCTTTAATTGATCGTGAATTTTTTCGTAATATGCATTACCTTCCATATTCACTTCTTTACTTTTATGACAATCTAAACACCATCCCATAGTTAATGGAGCATGCTGTTCTAAAATTTCCATTTCCTCAACTGCACCATGGCATTCTTGACATTTTAATCCTGCTACACTTACATGTTGCGAGTGATTATAATATGCAAAATCTGGTAAGTTATGTACTCTAACCCATTGTACTGGCTTAGTTTCTCCTGTGTATTTGAAGTTTTTCCAACCTACTGCATCATATAATTTTTGAATTTCACCATCATAAAACTCTTTAGAGTATTCTTCCGTTGCAGTTGTTTCAGCAACTTCACTAATACCTTTATGACAGTTCATACAAACATTTAAAGATGGGATACCTGATGTTTTACTTACTCTTGCATTAGAGTGACAGTATTTACAATCAATACCATTATCTCCTGCATGTATTTTATGTGAAAAATGTATTGGCTGTACTGGCTGATACCCTTGATCAACTCCTATTTGCATAAAAAATCCAAATACGTGATACGCTCCAAATAAAGCAAATAAGATTACAGCAACTAATACTAAAAATTGATTTTGAAGAAATGCTTTCCAAAGAGAAACTCCCTCTTCAACAACTATTCCTTTATCCGCAGCTATTGATTTTAATTTTTTATTCACAAAGAAAAGTACCGCAAGTAATATTGCAAGCACTAATGCAAATAATCCTAAAATCATAGTTGTACTAGACCCTTCACCTTCTTTTTCAACAACAACGGCTGTCTTTTTTTCTGGTTTAGGCATTGAAGTATATGCTAAAATAGCATCAATATCTTCTTTAGATAATTGAGGGAAAGCTGTCATTGGTACATTGTTGTACTCTGCAAAAATTTCCTTTGCATCAGCATCACCGCTATCAATTAAACTCTTACTATTTTTAACCCAGCTATACAACCACTCTTTCTCTCTTCTTTCCGAAACACCTCTTAAAGCAGGACCTGTAGATTTCTTGTCTAATTTATGACAAGCAGCACAATTGGTATTAAATAACGCTTTTCCTTTTTTAGTTTGTTCCGTATTTTCAACTTTTACAGGAGCAACAGCTGCAGGAGTTGCGCTTTCCGCTGCCTTTGTAGCTTCTGACAGTGTTAAATACTCTAAAATGTTATCTAAATCCTCGTCAGAAAACTGAGAATATGATGCCATTGGTATTTTATACTCATCAAAAATAGCTTTTGCATCTGCATCTCCGCTAGCAATTAAAGCTTGACTATCTTTAATCCAACTGTGTAACCAATCTCTTTTTCTTCTATCTGATACACCTCCTAACGCAGGACCTACTGTTCTTTTGTCTAATTTATGACAAGCAGCACAATTAGTATTAAATAGCGCTTTCCCTTTTGCAGCATCTTTTTGCGCAAAAATAGACGTTGAAAACGCTAACAGAATTACTAAGCAAAAACTTAGTACTTTAGAAGTTGAATGGTGGTAATTAACCTTTTTCATCTGTGTTATTTCTAATTAGTTTCTTAATATTTCCTGCTTTTTAGCAGGATATTTTCTTTTTGGTATGATTTTTTCTTACTACTTTATAGTTAAAACACTAACTATTAATGGTTTTTTAAAAATCTACGCACAAAAATAATATTTTAAAATTGTTTACAACTATGTTAAGAAGTGTTAATATTAATTTATAGCGGTTCTAAATAATTTTTTTTTAAGGTTTAAACCCAACATAAAATGTACTTTCGTATAAAATAAACAACTATGACTAATTTTCACACCTATAAAACAATTATCCTTTTTACAGCATTATGTTTATTTTCTGTAAAAATGAACGCGCAAGAAGTTTATAAAACCACTGTAAATTCAAAATTAGAAAAAGTTTTACAAGAGCGTAAACGCTTACTTAAAAACGGATATATTAAAAACTATTATACCATTCAAGTTTTTTCTGGAGATATTAAAAATGCACAAAGAGCATTAGCTGTTTGCAAAACAGAATTTTCTGATCGTTCACAAATATTTTATGAAACCCCTAATTATAAGGTACAAATAGGTAAATATAGAAATCGGTTAGATGCTGATAGAGCTCTAGTTAATATTACAACTAAATACCCAAATGCATTTGTATTTTAACCTAAAGAAAAAAAGTAGCTTATTCCTTTAACATTGCTATATGCGGTATCCCGTCTTCTAAATAGCCGTCACCAATTTGTACAAACCCTTGACTTTCATAAAATTTTTTCAAATAGGTTTGAGCTGATATTTTTATAATAGTTTCATTAAATATAGTTTCAATAGCTGCAATACTTTTTTGCATTAAAGCGTGACCGTATTTAAATTTACGTTCACTTTCTTTTACTAAAACCCTGCCAATACTGGCAATTTCAAAATAATCATTAGGTTTAAAACAACGTGTATAGGCTACTAAAATGTTGTTTTTATACCCTAATATATGAATTGCTTTTTGATCCTTACCATCAATATCTTGGTATACACAATCTTGTTCTAGCACAAAAACAGCACTGCGTAATTGTAGTATTTCATACAATTGAGTAGTGCTAATTTCGTTAAAATATTTTGTTTTCCAAATTAACATGAGCAAGCTATTTTAGCTACTCTGTTTTGATGCCTGCCTCCTTCAAAAGCGGTGTCTAAAAAAGTTTCCACTATTGCAATCGCTTGTGGTATAGACGTAAAACGAGCAGGTATTCCAACAATATTTGCATCATTATGTAAACGTACTAACTCCGCAATTTCTTTTGTCCAACATAATCCCGCACGCACATTAGGGTATTTGTTTGCTGTCATAGTTACTCCATTAGCACTACCACAAATTAAGATTCCAAAATCAACTTTATCACCATTAACATCTTTAGATACTGAATGCGCAAAATCAGGATAATCCACACTATCAAAAGTATCTGTTCCATAATTTACAACCTCAATTCCCCTTTTTTTAAGCATTTTAATAATTTCAAATTTATACTCTGGTCCTGCGTGATCATTTCCTATTGCTATTTTCATAATATGCTATATTAATGGATGAATTTTTATAGTAACAAAAGTACATTATTTAACTGAAATTAAAAGTTAATACATTAATAACATACAAAACAAAGGCTACTCTACTTCTTTTTTGTACTTTGGTAAAAGAATTTAGCATCCATGATGCTTTTGTAAAAAATGAGGGTATAACAATATTTATGTGAAATTTAATACTTAAGTCACAAAACCTAATACTCATTAATAATAATAAACGTGCTGAATGAATTTAAAAAAAACAGCAAAGCACCATAATACAAATACATAATGCCAAGAAAAAAAGCAACAAAAAGCAATAAGATTCCTAATTTAGGGCAAACCTTATTAAAAATATTTAAGAAGCATCCTCAAGAAATGCTTAACTATAAAGACTTAGCGGACAAGCTCCAATTACGTGACCCAAGTAGTCGAAATCAAATTACCAAAAAATTGCGTCAAATGCAGTTAAAAGGTAAAATTGAAGAATCAGAACCTGGGCGTTTTAAATTAATAGCTTCTGACCATTCTTACTATACTGGTGTTGTAGATATGGCAGCACGTGGTAACGCTTACATTGTTTGTGAAGAATTAGAAAAAGACATTTTTGTACCTTCAAACAATACAAACAAAGCACTACATGGTGATGAAGTTGAAGTATATGTATACCGAAGGAAAAAAAATGGGCAATTAGAAGGCGAAGTAACCAATATTGTAGCACGTGCAAAAGCTGAATTTGTAGGGGTTTTACAAATGCAAAAAAACTTTGGGTTTGTAGTTTGTCAAAGTCCGAAGATGTATGTGGATATTTTTGTTTCTAAAGATAAACTTAACGGCGCAAAAGATGGTGAAAAGGTAATGGTAGAAATACAAGATTGGCCAGAAAAAGCACAGTCTCCTTTTGGTGAAATTTTCCAAATATTAGGAATGCCCGGTGAACACAATACCGAAATACATTCCATTTTAGCTGAATACGGGTTGCCTTATGAGTTCTCACATAAAGTAGAAGAATATGCCAATAATATTGATTTAGCAATTACAAAAGAAGAAATTGCTAAACGTAGAGATATGCGAGACACGCTAACCTTTACAATAGATCCTAAAGATGCAAAAGATTTTGATGATGCCCTTTCCTTTAAAGTACTTGAAAACGGAAACTTTGAAATTGGTATTCATATTGCTGATGTATCTCACTACTTAAAAGAAGGTACTATTTTAGATGACGAAGCATATGATAGAGCCACATCAGTCTATTTAGTAGATAGAGTGGTGCCTATGTTACCTGAAGTGTTGAGTAATGGGGCATGCTCCTTACGCCCACATGAAGAAAAATATACCTTTTCGGCAGTGTTTGAAATAGATGCAACCGCAAAAATTCATAATGAATGGTTTGGTCGTACCGTAACTTACAGTGATGCCCGTTTTGCGTATGAAGAAGCGCAAGTAATTATAGAAACTGGAGAAACAACAATACCCAAAGACATTTCAATTACTGGTAAACAATATGATGCTCCACAAGAAATTGCAGATGCCGTTTTAAAAATGGACGAACTCGCTAAAATAATGCGTAATCAACGCATGGAAGATGGCGCTATTTCCTTTGATAAAGTAGAAGTAAAGTTTGATTTGGATGAGAATTCTAATCCCATAGGCGTTTTCTTTAAAACCTCAAAAGATGCTAATAAACTTATTGAAGAATTCATGTTATTAGCCAACCGAAAAGTGGCTGCTTTTATTGGTAAACAAAAAAAGACATTTATTTATCGTATTCATGATGAACCAAAAGCAGATAAATTACAAAACTTACAAACAGTAATTGCTAAATTCGGATATAAATTAGATTTACGAAATTCAAAAACTACCACACAATCCTTAAACAAGTTATTAAAAGATGTTGCAGGTAAAGGAGAACAGAATATGGTAGACACGCTTGCTATTAGAACAATGAGTAAGGCAGAATATTCTACCGATAACATTGGACACTACGGTTTAGCTTTTGACTATTACAGTCATTTTACTTCACCCATACGTAGATATCCTGATGTAATGGTACATCGTTTATTACAACATTATTTAGACGCTGGTAAAAATGCAGACGCCAATGAATTTGAAGAAAAATGTAAGCACTCCACCAACATGGAAATTTTAGCCACAAAAGCCGAAAGAGACTCTATCAAATACATGCAAATACGTTTTATGGAAGATCATAAAAATGAAGAATTTGTAGGCGTTATTTCTGGAGTTACTGAATGGGGAATTTATGTGGAAATTATTGAAAATAAATGTGAAGGTATGGTGCGTATACGTGACATAAAAGATGATTATTATACTTTTGATGTGGATCAATACGCTTTAGTAGGACAAACTACCGATAATTTATATCAACTAGGAGATGAAGTAATTGTAACCGTAAAAAACACCGATTTAATAAAACGTCATCTTGATTTTACACTACTTGGTAAAAACGGATAATCATCCTCTTTTAGTTTCTAAGTAATATTATGAGTGGTATTTATTTACATATCCCATTTTGCAAACAAGCTTGTTATTATTGCGATTTCCATTTTTCGACTTCCTTAAAAAAGAAGTCTGATTTGGTTACCGCATTAGTAATGGAGTTGCAATTGCGTAAAAACGAACTAAAAACTCCTATTGAAACCATTTATTTTGGTGGCGGAACTCCCAGTTTACTAACTATTGATGAAATCCAGTTACTATTAAAAACAATTACCAACAATTACATTGTAGTTGAAAACCCCGAAATTACTTTAGAGGCAAACCCAGACGATTTATCCGAAGAAAAAATAATTGACCTTTCCAAAACACCAATTAATAGATTGAGTATTGGTGTGCAATCTTTTTTTGAAGATGATTTACAATTAATGAACAGAGCTCATAACGCGCAAGAAGTTGAAAAATGCCTAACTATAGCTACGCCATATTTTGATAATATTACTATCGATTTAATTTACGGAATCCCCAATATGAGTAATCAAAAATGGGAAGCTAATATTGATAAAGCATTAGCTTTTGGCATAAACCACGTTTCCAGCTATGCATTAACTGTTGAGCCTAAAACAGCCTACGCTAATTTTATTAAAAAAGGCGAATTAGATGCTCCAAAAGATGAAGTTTCACAACAACATTTTGAAATTTTAGTTCAAAAATTAAAAGAACATAATTTTGTACACTATGAGCTTTCTAATTTCGGGAAATCCAACTATTTTTCTAAACACAATACTAGCTATTGGTTAGGTAAGCATTATTTAGGCATTGGCCCATCCGCACATTCCTTTAACGGAACTACTAGAAGTTGGAACATTAGCAACAATGCGCAATACATAAAAGTCATTAACTCCAAAACGCTACCACTTACTACCGAAATACTGTCAGAAAATGATCAATTTAACGAATATATTATGACGGGGTTACGTACTATGTTTGGCGTATCATTAGAGAAAGTAGAAAAAGATTTTGGAGTAAAATTTAAAGACTATTTAATGCAATCTGCAGCTAAATTTATAGCACAAAACCTACTTATTATTGAAAACAACATCTTAAAAACCACTCCAAAAGGTAAATTTTTGTGTGATGGTATTGCTGCCGATTTGTTTCTCGTTAATTAATTGTAGATCTATAATCAAAAAGGTTAGTTTTCCGATATTCTACCACTAATTTAATGAATTAAAGTGTCGTATATTGATCGTGTTACCCCAAGTAGGTTTATTAATAAAAACTAAATACCTTATAGGAGTGCACTATGATAGTTTATTTTGTACTTTTATCTTGTGAAAGCAACAATCAAACATCAAAACAAAGAGTTTCAAATAGATTTATCAAAACCATTAGATATTTCTATTGTGCTACAAACAGGTGAAAACAATCCAAATGCATGGTATTTAGATCCTCCAAAAATTTCACCCGTACAAATTGGTGATTGGATAGGTAGTGTGCAAAAAGGCGCTGCTACTAATTTTAACAACATCAGTTTTAACCCACATAGTCACGGTACACATACGGAGTGTGTTGGTCATATTACCAAAGATTTTTACAGCATCAATAAAACTTTAAAAACTTATTTTTTTACTGCAGAAATCATCACTGTTACGCCCATAAAAGTAATGGGTGATTTTGTAATTACACAAGAGCAGTTGCAACAAAAATTAGTAGGTAAAAATCCTGAAGCAGTTGTTATTAGAACGGCACCAAATACTACTGATAAACTAACAAAACAATACTCTAATAGTAACCCGCCGTATATATTAAAAGAAGCTGCAATTTATTTGTGTGAAATAGGGGTGCAACATCTATTAATTGATTTACCCAGTGTAGATAAAGAAAAAGATGAAGGCAAACTATTAGCTCATAATGCCTTTTGGAATACTAATGGTAATATAAGATTAAACGCTACTATTACGGAGTTTATTTATGTAAAAGAATCCATTTTAGATGGTAGTTATATTTTAAATTTAATGATTGCACCCTTTAAAAATGATGCCACACCCAGTAAACCTATTCTATATAAAATTTTAAACTAAACCAATGGGAGATTTAATTGAAATGTTTTTATCCTTAATTTTAGGAAGTATTGTTACCTATTGGGTTATCAATTTATTTAAACGAAAAAGCACTAAGGAGTTAACCGAAAAACAATCGGTTATTTTATTAGATAAAATTAAAAGTGTGTGTAAGTTGATTACCGTAGAAGGAGATTTTTCTGAAATTTATCAATATGAAAACACTACGGAGTATTTGTTTAACCTCATCCCTAGTAAAAAGAAAGCATTAATTGTTATTAAAGCAAAAGCATCCGTAGGGTATAACTTAAGTAAAATAGAGATTAAGGCAAACTACTTAAGTAAGCGCATCATTTTATCAAAATTTCCAGAACCTGAAGTATTGGCTATAGAAACCGATTTTAAATATTATGATAAAACTAACGGTATTTTAAATCGTTTTAATTTTGAAGATTTAACCAACCTTAACAAAGAAGCAAAACAACATATTATTGACAAAATACCCGAAAGTGGCTTAATTGCATCGGCTAAAAAAGAAACTTTAGAGAGTATTTTACTTATGGAAGCTATTGTAGCTACTATAGGTTGGAAATTAGATTATAGCGCTTTAGAAATTCCTTCTTCAGAAAAGAAGAAACTAATATCATGAACATTGAAAAACTAAGAAACTACTGTTTGGCAAAACCACACACCATTGACTATTTTCCGTTTGATGAAACTACATTAGTTTTTAAAGTAGTCGATAAAATGTTTGCATTAACATCCTTAAAAGAATGGGAAGAAGCTACCCCATCAATAAATTTAAAATGTAACCCCAATTATGCTATTGAGTTAAGAGCAACTTATGAAGGCGTACAGCCTGGGTATCACATGAGTAAAGTACATTGGAACACCGTTACTATTAATACAAGTGATGTAAATAATGAATTGTTATTGCAATTAATTGATGATTCATACCAATTGGTAACACAATCATTCTCTAAAAAAAAGCAAAAAGAAATGGGTTTCATTAAATGAAACCCATTTTTATAAAATTGTAGTACAACTATTACATTGTTACTTGTACTGTTTTTTTAGGTGCTTTTTTCTCCATAACTGAAGGAGCATCTGCTAATACTTTACCTTTAATACGCACTACTTTACTTGGTGTATTTACTGCGTTTGAAGTTACAGTAATCGTTTTACTAAAAGCACCTACTCTATTGGTAGCATATTTTACTTTAATAATCCCCGTTTTTCCTGGTAAAATTGGAGCAGTTGGTTTTGTTGGCACTGTACACCCACAAGATCCTTTTACACGTGTAATTACTAAAGGAGCATCTCCAATGTTTTTTAATACAAATTCACGTTTTCCATCAGCATTATGAGCAATAGTACCATAATCAATAACGTCTTGTTCAAATTCAATTTGAGCACCTTTCATTTCTGATTTAGTAGTTTCTTGTGCTTGCATTCCTAAAGTTGATGTTAATGCAATAGCTAGGGTAAATAATAATTTTTTCATGATAGATATTTTATTTTAAATTTATTTAAATGATTTCAATGATTATGCCAAAATATATTAGGCAGACAACAAAATTACATTTTTTTTTAATAGTTCCAAATATTAAAGCATTTTACTTAAATTAGCCACTCTAATTTAATATTTTATACCTTGGCAAAAGCAGCACAAAAAGTAACTCCGTTAATGATACAATACAACGCTATAAAGGGTAAATACCCTGATGCAATGCTATTGTTTAGAATAGGTGATTTTTACGAAACCTTTGGTGAAGACGCTATAAAAGCTGCACAAGTTTTAGGCATTACCCTTACACACCGTAATAACGGCGGTACTAAATTAGAGTTAGCTGGTTTTCCACATCACTCCGTAAATACCTACTTACCCAAATTGGTAAAAGCAGGTTTTAGAGTTGCCATTTGTGATCAATTGGAAGATCCTAAACTCACTAAAGGAATTGTAAAACGAGGGGTTACCGAATTAATAACTCCCGGAGTATCCTTAAATGACGAAGTACTACACGCAAAAACTAACAACTTTTTATGTAGTGTTCATTTTTCAAAAACAACTATTGGTATTTCATTTTTAGATGTTTCTACGGGTGAATTTTTAACATCTCAAGGCAATCAAGAGTATATTGATAAGCTGTTACAAAACTTTAGTCCAAGTGAGGTTTTAGTGCCTAAAAACAAAAAACAACTGTTTGCTGAATATTTTGGGAGTGATTACCATACTTTTTATTTAGAAGATTGGATTTTTAAAGGAGATTATGCTCAAGAAACGTTAAATAATCATTTTAATACCAAATCATTAAAAGGTTTTGGTATTGAACATTTAAAAGAAGGCATCATTGCATCTGGTGCTATTTTATACTATTTATCAGAAACACAACATCATAAATTAAAGCACATTACAGCTATAAACCGTATTGCGGAAGATGATTATGTGTGGATGGATAGGTTTACGGTCAGGAATTTAGAACTATACGGTTCACAACACGCACAAGCCGTAACTTTATTAGATGTTATTGACAAAACCACATCACCAATGGGTGGGCGTTTAATGAAGAGGTGGTTGGCATTACCATTAAAAAATACTGCAAAAATAACCGAACGCCATCAAGTGGTAAATTATTTATTGGAAGATAAAATAAGCTTTGATAAAATTACCAATTACCTGAAACAAATTGGCGACTTAGAGCGTTTAATATCCAAGGTAGCAACGCAAAAAGCAAGTCCACGAGAGGTCATACAACTTAAAAATTCCTTAGAAGCTATTATTCCTATAAAAGCATTAGCAAGTAGTTGTAAAAATGAAGCGTTAAAAGTTATTGGTGATAATTTATTAGGATGTGATTTGCTTCGTGAAAAAATAAAAGCGACTTTAAATGAAGATGCTCCTGTGAACATTAATAAAGGAAACGCTATTGCAACAGGGGTCCACGATGCGTTAGATGAATATAGAGGTTTAGCCTTTTCTGGTAAAGATTATCTCGCTAAAATGTTAGCTAGAGAAACCGAAGCAACAGGGATTACCTCTTTAAAAATAGCATCCAACAATGTATATGGTTATTATATTGAAGTCCGTAATACACATAAGGACAAAGTTCCTGAAAGCTGGATACGTAAACAAACTTTGGTAAATGCAGAACGTTATATTACCGAAGAATTAAAAGAATATGAAGCCAAAATTTTAGGTGCTGAAGAAAAAATTAATACCATAGAACAGCAATTATTCACCGATTTAATTTTATGGATGAGCAGCTACATCAAATCCGTACAACAAAATGCCAACGGTATAGCTCAATTGGACTGTTTATGTTCCTTTACCCAATTAGCAAAAACCAATAACTACGTACAACCTATTATTGATGATAGTTACGAATTGGATATTAAAAATGGGCGTCATCCTGTTATTGAAAAGCAATTACCTTTAGGGGAAACTTACATTGCCAATGATGTGTTTTTAGACCGTAGTACACAACAAATTATTATGATTACGGGCCCTAATATGAGTGGTAAATCGGCAATATTAAGGCAAACAGCGCTTATTGTGTTGTTGGCGCAAATGGGAAGTTTTGTGCCTGCAGAAAGCGCTACAATTGGCTTGGTAGATAAGATATTTACTCGTGTTGGTGCAAGTGACAATATTTCTATGGGGGAGTCTACCTTTATGGTAGAAATGAACGAAACGGCTTCTATTTTAAATAATGTATCTGACCGTAGTTTAATTTTATTGGATGAAATTGGTAGAGGTACCAGCACCTATGACGGTATTTCCATAGCATGGGCAATTAGCGAGTATTTACACCAACACCCTACTAAAGCTAAAACATTATTCGCCACACATTATCATGAGTTAAATGACATGACCGATAGCTTTAAGCGGATTAAAAACTTTAATGTATTAGTAAAAGAAACCAAAACCAACGTATTATTTTTACGTAAATTGGTTGCGGGTGGTAGTCATCATAGTTTTGGAATTCATGTAGCAAAAATGGCAGGAATGCCACAAATGGTGATTCAAAAAGCGAATAAAATTTTAAAACGCATGGAAAAATCACATGCTACAGAAGATATCAAAGAAAACTTAGGTGCCGTACAAAATGAAATGCAATTGAGTATTTTTAATTTGGATGATCCTATTTTAACCGATATTAAAGATGAAATATTAAATACGGATATTGACACGCTAACTCCTATAGAAGCCTTAATGAAATTGAATGAAATTAAGCGAATGTTAGTAGGGAGTAAGAAATAGCAAAAACATTATAATTTCTACCTATAAGTTAGTTCAAGACCTCACAGGTTTCCAAAACCTGTGAGGTCTCTGTTATTATTACTTACCTTTTCAATGAAAAATGGGCTCTAAACTCCTTATCTTCTCCATCTCTCCCTTTGTACAATACTTTAAACCAATAATCAGTTGCAGGTAGTGGTCTTCCGTTATACAAACCATTCCACCCGTTTCCTGAAGGAAATATTTGCTTGATAAACTTTCCGAAGCGATCAAAAATAAATATCTCTGCTTGCGGTTGATCTTGTAAATCAAAAATATTCCACGTTTCATTTATACCATCCCCATTTGGAGTAAAGTATTTAGGATACATAATTACAGTTGCGTCTATAGTAATAGCACCACAACTTGCGCTGGACACATCACGTACGCTAACAACATGATCTCCATTATGTACATTATAAAATTCGTTACTGGTTTGGAAAGGTCCATTATCCAATTGATATTCATACACTCCATAACCTCCTGTTATCGTAACTATTAGTACACCCACATTATCAAAATCGGTAGAAACCGAAACCATAGCGGTTGCCACACTGGATTGTGTTACTTCAACCGTAGTGGTTGCATAATTACACAATGGCGGAATATCTGGTGTATTCTTTATCGTTTCTACAGTATATGTACCTATTTGAGTGGCTAAATAATTAAGCCCTGTATGTATTAATGCACCTCCAAAATACCAATTAATAGTAAATCCGTTTCCTCCAAGTGGAATGTTAGATTCTAACAAAACAGCTTGTGTAGTATCTCCTGTAATTGGGTCAATACAAATTACACCATCAGCAATAGCTAACTCTTGTAACGGATAAATAGTTACTGTAAATGAGGTTTCTGTAAAGCAATTAGGAGCTGTTAAATTACTTGCGTATACATAAATAGTGTTTACACCTTCGTTAGTGATGGTATAGTTTGCTACATCAATTAAATCGATAGTGTTTCCTCCAGGAGCGGTATAATAAGCAGCGTTATAACTGGCGGTATTTAATACAGGTAATGTAAAGGTAATACACGCATCTTGATCTGGCAAGTTCGGTAATATAGGTGAATTGTTAAGTGTTACCGTAAAAGATTCCTCGCTACTACAAAATATAGGGCTATTAATTTCCGCATAAATGTAAACGGTTTGTGTACCCGTTGTTATTAAAGTTAGGTTGGTAATTAAATCGGCAATATTACCTCCAGAAGCACTATAATACGCTTGATTAACTGTAGTAGTATCTAACGCTGGCAATAAATAACTATCACATTCGGTAATATTTCCAGGAGTATCTACTTGAATACCTACAATATTTACATCAAAAGAAGTTTCACTATCACAAGTTGCTAAATCGGCATAATTATTATAAATATAAATGGTTTGTGTAGTAGTAATTACAGTTCCTACAGCTAAAATAGTTCCTGTACCATTTATACCATCTGGTGCATCATAATAGGTTCCGTTGGTTAAAGTAGGTAAGGTATAACTGTCACATTTGTTTATAGTTAATGAGGTATCTACTGGTGGCAATGCTCTAATTTCTACAGTAAAAGAAGTTTCATTCTCACAACCGTTTATTAAATTATTAATATAAATAGTGGTTGTACCAATCGTATTAATAAAACTTCCAGCAACTAATTGAGTTCCTGTGCGCCCAGGTCCTGTAAAATAATCTCCATTAATTAAAGTGGGGAGTTCAAAAGGATCATCAACACAATTTAAAGCATTAAGTAAGGTATCAACAGGTGGGATGGCTTTAATTTCTAACGTAAAAGATTTTTCGTCATTACAAGTTGTATTATTAAATGCGGTTGCATACACATAAATAGTTTGTGTACCTACCGTTGTAATGATATAATTTGCAACATCTATTAAGCCTACTCCATTTGGAGCACTATAATACCCAATATTGTAATTAGGATTTGTTAAATCTGGTAAGGTATAGGTTCCACACTCAGAAATATTACCAAAAATAGGTAAAACAGGAGTTGCAGATATGGTAATGGTAAATTCATCTTCATCTGTACATACAAAACGATCACCATTGTCTGCAAATACATAAACGGTGTATGTTCCTGGGGTATTATAAATAAAGTTTGCTGGTAATATTTCGTCTGCAGCATTTCCTCCAGAAGCGCTATAATAATGCATATCAACTACAGAAGTATTTAAGTAAGGTAATGTATAAGTATCGCATTCAGCAATATCTAATCGATCACCAACATCTACTCCTAAAATAAAAACTGTAATTACGGTTTCTGAAATACAAGACGTTAAATCGGTATATTGATTATAAATATAAATGGTTTGTGTGGTGCTAATTACTGTTCCTGCAGGAATAATTGCACCTGTTCCGCTTGGTCCATCTGGTGCATCATAATAGGTTCCGTTGGTTAAGGGCTGTAAGGTGTATGGGTCACAACGATATACATCAGTATAATTATCAACAGGTGGTAAATCACGTGTTTCTATGGTAAAAGAGGTTTCATCAAAACAATAATTTACAGGGTTTGGACCCCACTGTATTTGATTGTACACGTATATTGTTGTATTACCAACATTGGTGATACTACTGCCTGCCGCTAAAGGATTTCCTGTTCCGTTGGGACCATTAGGTGCATTATAATAACTTCCGTTAGTTAACGCTGGTAAAACATAAGGAGCATCAATACAATACAAGTTTGTAGGCGGCGTAACCGTATCAACTGGTGGTATGGCTATAATGGTAACCGTAAACTTTAAATTATCGGTACAGTTTGGCGCTGTACTTGTTGGTGAAAAAATATAGATATCGGTATTCCCAACAGTATTAATAACAGTACCAACGGGTATTGGTGTACCTCCACCTGCAGGCGCTGTAAAATAATTACCTGTAGTTAATGCAGGTAAAGTATAGTTTCCACAAGCTGTTATGTCAGAAGTTGTATTGATAATAGTTACGTCAAACGAAGTAAAATCAGAACACGTAATTTCAGTAGGTAAACCTAAATTATGAGCTTCCGTATTGACAATAAAAATCGTTTGTGAAGTTGTTATTGTGGTACTTGGTAGTGGAGTTACCCCTGCACTATCCATAAAATAATTACCATTAGTTCTTGGTGGTAATATGGCTTGTGTACATTCAGTAATATCAACTTGAGTGTCTACTGGAGGTAAGGCATGAATGGTTATGGGGAAGGGTTCATTTCTACACACCACACCGTTAATTTCAGCATAATAATAAAGGGTAAAACTGTTTGTAAATATTGTACCATCAGGTATTAATGTTCCTGTACCTGTTGGACCATCAATTGCGGTATAAAAATTTCCTGCTGGAGGTACGGGTACTACAAATTGCTCACAATAATCTTCTGCAATAGAATATTCATCAATAAAAGTTAATACAAAACTAGATTCATTAAAACATCCATTAGCATCTGGTCCGTTATAAATATAATAGGTTCCTGAATCAATAATAATATCACCAATATTTAATAAAGTACCTGTTCCATTAGGTCCATCAGCAGCGTCATAGTAATTTCCCTGTGTTATATTTGGCAAAGTAAATTCCGTACATTCAATTACATTAGGTAGTGTTGATACAGGTGGTAATGGATTTACAATCACATCAAAAGAGGTAACTGCACTACAGTCAGGGTTTGTATTACTTTGTACCGCAGCCCATACTGTTTGTGGGGATGTTGCTAAAGTTACAGCTAACGTACCACTAATAGCCCCTGTACCTGCTAATGCATCGTTTTGGTTGCCGTAATAACTTACCGTATAATCTGCACTACTCAATCCGTTTAAAATAGCAACATCTTGATCTATTAAAATTGCCGTTGCACCAGCTACGTCACACAGTTGTATATCATTAGGTTGTGTAGCAGTAATGTTAGACTCTAATAATAAATCAAAATTTAACTCGGCATCACAAAACGTATTACTTTGTATGTTAAATAATTTAATATAAATGGTTTCATTACCTGCACTTACATAATTGGTGATATTTGGTGCCGTAATAGGATTATTAGGAATATCAGCTTGCGTAGCAAAATAAACCACATTATATATTAAGGGATCAATACCTAAAAGTGCTTCATCATTTACACTTAAATCATAAGATAATGCTCCACTACCATCATCACAATTAGTTAAGTCATTTGGCGTGTTAAATGTCAAATCTGATATAATAATTTCATCGGTTAATGTACAAGATCCTTTTGTTGCGGTTACCACATAAGTTCCTGCTTGAGTAACATCAATATTATTAGCTGTAGAGGGTAATGTAGCGCCGTTAAGTGTCCATAAGTGTGTGTATTCTACAGCATCTAAATTTGTAGTAACATTAATGCTATTGCCGCTACAAATAGTTGCATCTGCACCAATATCTAATGGTGTGGTAAAACTTCCTGACTCTATAAATACTGCCGAATCATAATCGGGGTTATTATAATCACCTATCACTAAACGGATACGGTATGGGTTATTAACAGTAAGTGTAGTTGAGGCATTAAGCACCACCGTATGTCCACGCATATTTAAGGTAGAAGCTCCTGGATTGGTGACATTATAGGTAGAAAATAATGCTGGATTTTCTGACGTACATCCCGTATTATACGCATTATCTCTAATAGTGGCAACTGTAACAGGAATTGTTGTACTGGGTAGTACTGCTAAATTAGTGGTTATGTTTGTGGTTAAGTCCGTCAATTCAAATGCAAAAACATCACTAAACCCACATTGGTATTCTCCATACTCATTAGAAGCAAACACAAAGTTAAAACTAAAATCACTGGCAATAGGTGTAAAATCAAATTGTAAAAAGGCAGTATCTGTAATGGTTGCTGTTTGCCCTGTACTGGTACTAATGTTTTCTAAAAAAGTATCCCCATTACTATTTATTTGACTACTTAAATTAGTATCCGTATACGGTCCTGCTGTTAAGTTTGCTATTCCAGTACGTATAATTACTCCTTCTGCAATAGGAAAAACAGACCCATTTTGATTAAAATAAGCCGCTGATTGCGCATCAGAATAAGACACGTTTGTAGGGTCAATACAAGAGCCGTCTAATAATAATTCAGCTAAATTAGTAGCAGTATATGAAGTATCATCAACAGTTATGGTTTGTGAAAACGCAACTGATGTTGTTAATAACAACAAGTAGTATATTTTAGATAACATAAGCTTTTTTAGGTTTATAAAGTGCACAAAATTAATACTTTATGCCTTAATATGAAATAATATATGTTTATTTTTTTATTATAGGTTGTTTTTTTGAATGTAACCCATAATTTTTTGAGTTGCTCCAGATTTTTTAGTGATGTATTGCTGATTGATTTTACCAATCATTTTTCTATTTTTCTCTTCTAATAAATATTGAATAACCTTGAGGTACTCTTCTTTTGAATGTACTGACAACACTCCTTTTTGAGCTACTAAATCTTTTGCTTCTTGAAACTTCTCATATTGATTTCCAATAACAATTGGAATTCCAAAAACAGCAGGTTCTAAAACGTTATGTAATCCTGTTTTAAAAGCACCACCTACAAAAGCAATATCTGCATAATGGTACACTTTGGTTAACAAACCAATACTGTCTATTATTAATACGTCATAATCAGCTAAAACCCTACCCTGTTTTTCAGAATATAGTAACACTTTTTTAGAAATTCTTTTTTTCAGTTGCTCAATTTTATGCTTTTTAATGTCGTGTGGCGCAATAATATGCTTTATATTTTCGGAAGCGTTTAAAAAATCTACATAAATAACTTCATCATCTTCCCAAGAACTCCCATATACAATAGTTGTTTGTTCTTGCTTAAAATTTGCAATTTCTTCCAAGCTATTATCACGCTCTACAATAGCCGAAACCCGATCAAAACGAGTATCTCCAGAAACCGTTACGTTTGAAAAACCAATATGTTCTAGTAATTGTTTTGAAGCTTCATTTTGCACAAAAAAGTGCTCAAATGCAGTCAAATATTTTTGCATCCATTTACCGTGAAATTTAAAAAATGCTTGGTTTTCTCTAAAAATAGCTGAAACCAATAATGTTTTTATATTGCTGCGTTTTAATGCTGATAAATAATTTGGCCAAAACTCATATTTTACAAATACCACTAAGTCTGGGTGTACAGCTTCTAAAAAATGCTTTGCGTTTTGTTTGGTATCTAACGGTAAATACACAATAACATCTGCAATTGTACTATTTTTTTTTACCTCATAACCTGATGGAGAGAAAAAACTAACCACAATTTTATGTGAGGTATATTCTAGTTTTAATTTTTCAATAATTGGCAACCCTTGTTCAAATTCACCTAAAGAAGCACAATGAATCCAAATGGTTTTATCAGTAGGTTTTATTTTTTCTTTTAAAATTGAAAACACCGTCTTTCTACCGTTAACAAATAGTTTTATTTTCGGATTAAACAGCGCCACTATTTTTAAAAAATAAGAGGCTAAATGAGTAATAAAGTTATAAATAAACAGCAAAAGTGTCTTTAATTTTAAATTTTAAAGCTAAAATACATTTCTTAAATTAAAATAGTCCTATAAATAAATTGGATTTTGTATTTTTGAGAGCATTTCAATAAAATTATTTAAAAAATGAAGAAAATTCAAATGGTTGACCTTAAAGGTCAGTACGCAAAAATAAAAGATAAAGTAAATGCTTCTATTGCTGGAGTATTAGATTCTAACACTTACATAAACGGACCAGAAGTACATGCTTTTCAAGCAGAATTAGAAACCTATTTAGGTGTAAAACATGTAATACCCTGTGCAAACGGTACAGATGCCTTACAAATTGCAATGATGGGTTTAGGTTTAAAACCAGGGGATGAAGTTATTACTGCCGATTTTACCTTTGCAGCAACCGTTGAGGTAATTGCATTATTAGGTTTAGTACCCGTTTTGGTTGATGTTAACCCAGACGATTTTAACATTAGCATTGCTGCTATTGAAAAAGCAATTACACCTAAAACAAAAGCAATTGTACCTGTACATTTATTTGGTCAAGCTGCCAATATGGATGCCGTAATGGACTTGGCAAAAAAGCACAATTTATTTGTAATTGAAGACAATGCACAAGCAATTGGCGCTACGTATGCTTCAAAAGACGGTAGTCATAAAAAAGCAGGAACTATTGGTCATGTGGCTTCAACTTCCTTTTTCCCTTCTAAAAATTTAGGATGCTATGGTGATGGTGGTGCAATTTTTACCAATGATGATGCTTTAGCACATACGTTACGTGGTATTGTAAATCATGGCATGTATGAGCGTTATCATCATGATGTTGTAGGGGTAAACTCTCGTTTAGATTCTATTCAAGCAGCCGTTTTACGTGCTAAATTAGAAAACTTAGACGATTATTGTGATGCACGTAGAGCTGCAGCCGATAAATATGATGCTGCTTTTGCAAATGATACTAAAATTATAACTCCAGCGCGTACAGGAAATCATGTTTTTCATCAATATACTTTAAAAATTGAAGGCGATAGAGATGCGTTAGCGAAACATTTGAATGAAAACGGAATCCCGTGTGGTGTGTATTATCCAATACCTTTACATAGCCAAAAAGCATACAAAGATTCACGTTATAACGAAGCCGATTTTCCAGTAACTAACCAATTGATAAAAGAAGTAATTTCTTTACCTATGCACACAGAATTGGAAGACGATCAAATTAAATTTATTACCGATACGGTAATTGAATTTGTAAACAGATAAGTTGCAATACGATAAATTTATATTTAAAAGATTCAAAAGTTATGGGATAACTTTTGAATCTTTCAATCTTTTAATTCATTCATTATTTTGAAAAAAATACTCGTAACAGGAGGTTTAGGCTTCATTGGATCTCATACCGTTGTTGAATTACAAAACGAAGGTTTTGAGGTTGTCATTATTGATGATTTATCAAATTCTTCCGTTACCGTTTTGGAGGGTATCGTAAATATTACAAGTATAAAACCAGCATTTATACAATTGGATTTAAAAAACAAACCTGCAGTAATTGATTTTTTCAATACTCATAAAGATATTGTAGGAGTCATACATTTTGCAGCCAGTAAAGCGGTTGGTGAAAGTGTTAAAAATCCGCTGTTGTATTATGAAAATAATATTACTACGTTGGTTTATGTATTGCAAGAATTAGAAAAACACAACATTCCTAATTTTATTTTTAGTAGTTCATGTACCGTTTATGGTCAAGCAGATGAATTACCAATTACCGAAAATGCACCTGTTAAAAAAGCCGAATCTCCTTACGGAAACACCAAACAAATAGGCGAAGAAATTATACAAGATGTTTGTAAAATATCTGAAAATTTAAACGCAATTGCATTACGCTATTTTAATCCCGTTGGGGCACATGCATCCACTCAAATAGGAGAGTTACCAATTGGTACACCACAAAATTTAGTGCCTTTTATTACGCAAACCGCAATTGGGTTGCGTGAACAATTATCTGTTTTCGGGAATGATTACCCAACAAATGATGGTACTGCTGTGAGAGACTATATTCACGTAGTAGATTTAGCAAAAGCACACGTAGTTGCTTTACAACGCTTATTAAAAAACGATAGTAAAAACAAATACGAAACCTTTAATATTGGTACAGGTACCGGAAGCTCTGTTTTAGAAGTAATACACGCTTTTGAAAAAGTTTCAGGTACAAAACTAAACTATAAAATAGTAGATAGGCGCGCAGGAGATATTACTGCTGCTTATGCAAATACCACTAAAGTAAATAACCAATTAGGTTGGGAAGCGCAGTTAACCCTAGAAGATGCAATGCGTGATGCGTGGTTGTGGGAGCAAAAAATAAGAAGCAAAAAAATGAAATCAATCGTATCTATTGAGTGGTTGAAAGAGAATTTAGAAAACCCTAAATTAGTGGTATTATATTCTAATTTAGGCGATAAAAAAGCACCTACACATTACATTAAAAACTCCCGTTTATTTGATATTAAAAATACGTTTAGTAACTTAGAAAGCAACTTTCCTAATACGTTACCTTCTCCAGAGTTGTTTCAAAAAAATTGCCAACAATTAGGTATCAATAATGATCATATTGTTGTGGTTTATGATCATAGAAACATGGTTTCATCACCACGAGTTTGGTGGTTGTTTAAAACAATGGGATTTCATAATGTTGCCGTTTTAAATGGGGGATTACAAGCATGGGAAGAATCTAAATTTACGGTTTCAAAAACATTAACAAACCAATTTAAAAATGGAAATTTTAAAGCCCATTTTAATTCGTGTTCGGTTCAATATTTTGAGAAAATTAAGCAAAACATTTCCCAACAAAAATTAACAGTTATTGATGCAAGATCAGCTGATAGGTTTGATGGTATAATAGCTGAACCCCGAAAAGGGTTACGCAGCGGAAACATTCCCAACTCCATAAACCTCCCTTATACCACCGTTTTAGAAAACGGTTTTTTTAAATCAGAATACCAGTTAAAACAAATTTTTAAGGCTATCCCTACCCAAAACCCAATGGTTTTTACCTGCGGATCAGGAGTTACAGCTTGTGTTATTTTATTGGCAGCACATCAAGTTTTAAAAAATAAATTGAGTATTTATGATGGCTCATGGACGGAATGGGGAACGCTTTTTAAAGATTCATAAATTCCCAAAAAAGCAATGCGTCATCCTTAACCTTGTGGAGTAATCACATAAACTTGCTCAATGTTGTGTCATTCTTTACTATCAGAATGACTTTAATATTCATAAAAAAACAATTACCTTTAAAACTTTATAGACCTTAACTAATACTTATGAAACCACACTATTTGTTTTTGCTATTACTCCCTTTATTCTCTTGTCAAAAAGAGGGAATTGCACATTTTGAAAAATCAGATTTTGAAAATAATCGATGGTATAAAACGCAACCCATTACACTTACTTTTGAAAATAAAACACCTCAAAAAGCAAGTATCTATTTTAATTTAGGCTATGTATATGGTTCACAATTTGCTGAAATTCCGTTGGAAATCTACATCACTAATCCGTTACATCAAATTGATAAAATACCCGTAACGCTTCGTCTTTTTAACAAAGACAAAAAGGAACTAGGGGATTGTATGGGCGATTTTTGCGACATCACCCAACTACTTGCTGAAAATTATACTTTTGACGAAATAGGACGCTACAAAATTCAAATTTTAAACACCTTTAGTCACGCGTATTTACCCAATGTAAACTCGGTAGTAGTACACGTTAATTAAAAAAACACCTAACTTTCTTATGTAAAAATTTTCAATACATTGTTTTCTTATGTATGTTTGTCTTATGTATTAATCATTACTAAAAATATATTATGAAAAAGAGAACTTACATCATCGCATTTTTAACATTTTTTGCTTTCGGAATCGGAACCATGTTTGAATTTTTTCATTGGCCATATAGAGGCTTTATAATTCTTGCAGGATTTTTACTACTCAACTTTGGATTGTTACCATGTTTTTTTATGGATAAATATAAAAATGTAACCCAAACCAATTAATATGTACTCATCAGAACTCATAAAAGGAACACTAAAAACCATCATTTTAAAACTTTTAAAAGAGCAAGGTAAAATGTATGGGTATGAAATTACAAATAGAGTTAAAGAACTTACAGAAGGTAAAATTCAAATAACCGAAGGGGCACTTTACCCTACTTTACATGCATTAGAAAAAAAAGGAGAACTGACTACCGAAAAAGTATTTATTGGTAAAAGAGTACGTAAGTATTACTCGTTAACTAAAGCTGGAAAAATAACAGTAGAAGACAGGGTTACCGAGTTTTCAGAATTTATGAAAACTATGCAAATTTTATTAGGAGTACATACTAAAAAAAATCATGTTTAAAATAACCAATAAGCATATTGATTATATGCTTATTAAACTCAACAAAAGAGAAATTGTAACGGCCCCTTCAAAAGCAAACATTATAGATCATATTTGCTGTTTGGCAGAAGAAGAACTTTCAGAAAACGGAAATTTTGAAGCCTATTATACACAAATCATTTCGCGTTTTTTTAACCAGGAATTAAAAGAACTACAACAAGAAACAGATTCTTTAACACATTCAAAAAACATAGATAACCTAAAGTACCTCATTCAGGTTTCTGGAGTATTATCGGTCTTATTTTTAAGTTTCGGGAGTTATTATAAATTAAATTATAGAGGTCAGTAGATAATTTCTTATCTTGTAGTTCAATAAAACAAGAGT
>CAZSQD010000004.1:0-36342 GCA_964608925.1 uncultured Kordia sp. | reverse complement strand
ATACAGTATTGTGGAGTGGAAAGAGGTAGAGAAAGAAGTAGCTACGCAAATAGAAGACTATCTAAATAGTGGGAAAGAAGCTGTAATTAATGATGTGGTTACTAAAAAAGTACCCGTTACCGTTTATGCGGAAAGCACTCCTAACCCTGCAACCATGAAATTTATTGCAAACAAAAAAATAGTACCTTCTATTTATGAGTTTAAAAATATTGATGATGCAAAAGTATCACCATTAGCCGCTAAATTATTTCATTTTCCGTTTGTAAAAGAAATTTTTATGGATAAAAATTATATTTCTATCACTAAATATGACATGGCAGATTGGAATGAAGTGGTAATGGAATTACGTGAAGAAATTAGAAACTTCATTACAGAAGGTAACACTATTATAGATGCCGCTGCAGTTGCAACTACTCATACAACAGAAAACATAGAACCCGAAAAAACAATAGACATCACTACTTTAGATGATATTTCGGCAAAAATAGTAGAAATTTTAGAAGAATATATAAAACCTGCCGTTGCAAGTGATGGTGGTAACATTATGTTTCAATCCTACAACAAAGAAACTAAGGAGGTTAATGTTGTTTTACAAGGTGCTTGTAGTGGTTGCCCATCAGCAACAGTAACTTTGAAAAACGGTATTGAAACCATGTTAAAAGACATGATACCTGGAGAAATCAACTCGGTTATTGCTGTAAATGGTTAATTTTTATTAACTTTAAGCTCGTTTAACTTAAAAAACAAAGTATTATGGCAATTATGAAGGTTATTGAAATATTAGCAAACTCTGATAAAAGTTGGGAAGAAGCTACTAAAAAAGCAATTAAAAACGCTTCTAAAAGTGTAAAAAACATCAAATCGGCATTTGTACAATCACAAAGCGTTGTAGTGAATGATGGTGAAGTAGCTGAATTTAGAGTAAATCTAAAAGTTACTTTTGAAGTAAAATAAGCTAGCTCTACAATTATAAAAAAGCACTCATTTAGTTTAAATGAGTGCTTTTTTAGTTTAATTGATATAACTTTACGCTATGAAATATTTTTTTACCCTACTATTATCCGTATTACTCACCAACTGCAAAGGGCAAACCTCAGAAGTTATGACGCATAAACACACCAACGCATTAAGCAAAGAAACAAGTCCGTATTTATTACAACACGCCCACAACCCCGTAAATTGGAGAGCTTGGAGCAATGAAGCGTTGGAAGAAGCAAAAAGAGAAAACAAATTACTACTTATAAGTATCGGCTATGCTGCTTGCCATTGGTGTCACGTAATGGAAGAAGAAAGTTTTGAAAATGAAGAAGTTGCACAAGTAATGAACAATAATTTTATTTGTATAAAAGTAGATAGAGAGGAACGCCCAGATGTAGATCAAGTATATATGAGTGCCATACAATTAATGACAGGTAGAGGCGGTTGGCCACTAAATGCCATTGCGCTACCAGATGGCAGACCGGTTTGGGGTGGTACTTATTTTCCTAAAAAAGAATGGGTTAACGCACTCCAACAACTAAGTAAACAATATAAAGAAACTCCACAAAAATTTATAGATTATGCGGAAGGGGTAGAAAAAGGAATGGTTGCCACAGAACTAGTGCAAGTTAATATCGAGAAGTCTGAATTTAAAACCCATAAGTTATCGCCAATAATTAACCACTGGAAACAATCTTTTGATGAGCGTTTTGGAGGCATGAAAAGAGCTCCAAAATTTATGATGCCCAATAATTATTTATTCCTATTAAAATATGCATACTTACAAAAAGATGAAGACCTCTTAGCTTTTGTAAACACCACGCTTACCAAAATGGCGTATGGCGGAATATTTGACCCTATTGGTGGCGGGTTTTCTCGTTATTCAACCGATGTGAAATGGCACGTACCTCACTTTGAAAAAATGCTATATGATAATGGGCAATTGGTAAGTTTATATGCACAAGCGTATAAATTAACAAAGAACAAACTCTATAAAACCACTGCTATTAGCACTCTAAAATTTGTAGAAGAAGAATTGTATCATAAAAACGGATATTTCTACTCTTCTTTAGATGCGGATAGCGTAAATAAAGAAGGCGAAAAAGAAGAAGGCGCTTTTTATGTATGGACAAAAGACGAACTAAGAAATTTATTAAAAGAAGAGTATAAACTTTTTGCCGATTATTATAATGTAAATGACTTCGGATGGTGGGAACACAATAATTATGTACTGATCAGAAAAGATAATGATATAGCTATTGCTAAAAAGCATCAAATTTCTGTTGAAAAATTACAAGAAATACTAACAGCAAACCTTAAAATATTACATAACGTTAGAAAAAAAAGAAACAAACCTGGATTAGATGACAAAACACTAACCTCTTGGAACGCCCTAATGCTAACAGGATATTTAGATGCTTATGAAGCATTTGGGGATGTACATTATTTAGAGGTTGCTTTAAAAAATGCCAATTTTATTTTAAAAGTACAATTGCAACCTGACGGTAGTTTACACCACAATTTTAAAAACGGAAAAAGCACTATTAACGGCTATTTAGAAGATTATGCAACCGTAATTGAAGCCTTTATTAAACTGTATGAAAACACGTTGGATAGCAAATGGTTATTTCAAGCACAAAATTTAACTAATTACTGTTATGATAATTTTTACAATGATAAAAATAGCATGTTCTATTTTACCTCAAGCAAAGACAAACAGTTGGTGGTGCGCAGTACTGAATATCGTGACAATGTAATAGCTTCATCTAATTCTATTATGGCAAAAAACCTATTTCAATTAGGTTTTCATTTTGAAAATAAAAGTTACACTGCAACTGCAAAAAAAATGTTACACAATGTATTACCTGAAATAAATAATTACGGTAGCGCATTTTCCAATTGGTTGGACTTATACCTCAACATTTCAGAACCTTTTAAGGAAATAGTAGTTACAGGAGACACTGCTTTACAGCAAATACAACAATTACACCAACACTATTTACCTAATGTATTGTTTTCAGGAGTTGATACTTCTATAAAACAAAATACCAAAACATTAAATTTACCTTTATTGAAAGATAGAGTAGTAAATGATAAAACCTATTTCTATATTTGCGAAGATTCTGCGTGTCAATTACCCACAGAAAATTTACAGCAAACAATAGTTACTTTAAAAAAATAAATTATGGATAATTTTAATTTCGATTTAAACAAAATCTACCCTTTTCTTCTTGAATACGGAATGCCTTTACTAAAAGCAATTGCCATTTGGGTAATTGGTAGTTGGGTAATTAAAAAAGTAATATCAGGTGCTACAAAAGCAATAGAAACTCAAAAGTTAGATGTGGGCTTACAACGTTTTTTTATTCATCTTTTGGGATGGGTTATGAAAATAGCTTTAATTATAAGTATTTTAGGCATTTTAGGAGTAGAAACCACATCACTAATGGCAGTAGTGGCTTCAGCAGGTTTAGCAGTAGGCTTAGCACTACAAGGTAGTTTAGCTAATTTTGCAGGAGGTGTTTTGATTTTAATATTTAAACCCTTTAAAATAGGAGATTTAATAGAGGCGCAAGATAAAATTGGTACGGTAAAAGAAATTGAACTTTTTACTACAAAAATAACTACCCCTGACAATAAAGAAGTAATAATACCTAACGGAACTTTATCTAACGGTACAATCACCAACCTTTCAGCAGAAGGAAAACTACGTGTAGAGCTAACTATTGGCGTAGGTTATGATGAGGATATAAAAGAATCTAAAGCTGTTTTATTAAAAGCTTTACAAAATATGCCCCAAGTATTACAAGACCCTGCTCCTACAGTAAATGTTTCTGAATTAGCAGATAGTTCTGTTAATTTTGCAGTAAGACCATGGGCAACTACTGCTGATTATTGGGATGTATATTTTGGGACTTTAGAAAATTGCAAAATAGCATTAGATACTGCTGGTATTGAAATACCATACCCACACAGTGTTGAAATACACAAAGAAGCATAAGTTTTTTAATTACTTCACAAAAAAGTGTTTACCTCAACAGTAAACACTTTTTTTTACGAAATACTATTTTTATTTTCTTTTCTTAGGAGGCGTAACCACAAAATCTTTTAAATAGTAGGGTTCAAAATAAGCGACATCTTCAAAATCACTTTCTTGAAATTTATCAAAGGACAATACGCTCATTTCATTTGCAGATGGTAAAACCTCCTCTAAAAAAATAGCGTTCTCATGCTGTAAAACAGTTTGTAATTTATCAACCGCATTTCCTAAAAAAGCAACTTTTCCTTTCTCTAAATAATCTTCAAAATAATGGGTATCAAAAACAGTAGCACTCACTGCTTTTAATAATTGATAATCTTTATTATAAACCGCTGTGTAAGCTTCCATACGGCGCGCATCAATCATACTAATAATAACGCCTTCTGTAATTTGAGTTTGTTTAGCTAACACTTGCAAGGTATCTATAGAAATTAAAGGGATATCCAACGCAAAACACAAACCTTTTGCTGATGAAACTCCAATACGCAACCCCGTAAATGACCCAGGACCTTTACTTACCGCAATGGCGGATAAATCAGAAAATTCTAACTCATTTTCTGCTAAAATATTTTTGATAAAAACATGAATATTCTCAGCATGTGAATAGCCGTCATTTACTTCTTTCACAGCAATAGTTTTGCCGTTTTGAGATAATGCTACGGAGCAATTTGTGGTAGCTGTTTCTATTTGTAAAATGTAAGTCACAGTTTATATTTTTGGTAAAAGTCGGAAAAAATGAGGACTTATAACAGCTTCCTTCAAATAAAAAAGGTTTCGCAAATAACGAAACCTTTTTTATATTATTTTTTTCTAATAAATTAATCTAACAACGATTTTCCTGCGTAAAAGTCTAACACTTTGGTTTTAAATACAAAGTCATATTTTGATTTGGTTAATGATGCTTTTGCATTTACCAATTTGGTACGTGCTTGATCCAAATCAAATGAATTTGCGGCACCAATACTAAATTTACCTTGTATGTTTTTTAAAGATAAATCTTGTGCTTTCAATGATTTTTCTGCTGCTTCATACGCTTTTAATGCTGCTTTAGCATCCGTAAAAGCACGCTCTATATTAGATTGTAAATTTAATTTTACTTGCTCTAAATTTAACTGCGCATTTTCTTGCTGAATTTTATTTTTAGCAACCGCAGTTTTGTTTTGAAAACGAGAAAAGATTGGGATACTTAAATTTAAACGTAAATTATGACCCTTATTATCATTTATTTGTTGAAAATAAGAATTAGAACCGCTTAAATTTGAGAAATTAGCTGCTGTATTAAAACCGTAACTAAAAGAAAGGTTAGGCATATAACCACTTTTTGCAATCTCTTCACTTAATTTGCTAATTTCAATACGCTTTTCTGCTGATTTTATTTCGTTTCTATTTTGTACCGCCGTATCATAAATTGAAGCACCGCTGGTGTACAATAAATCAAACGAAGGTAAGCCTACATTTACTGCTGCAACATCAAAACCTGTTGCTGGTAATTGTAGTAATTGCGCTAATCCTAATTTTGCTAATATTAAGTTATTTTGAGCAGCTACCATGCGTTGTTCATCACTAGCAATGGTTGCTTCCAAATCTAACAAATCACCTTTAGGTTGCACGCCTGCATCTACTAATTTTTGAACACGTTCAAATTGTTTTTGACTAAAATCCAATTGTACATTTGCAGTGTTTAAGTTTTCTTGATTGAATAAAATATTCAAATAATTATTCACTACATTTAATGAAATATCATCTTTTATTCTATCCAACTCAATTGCACTTGCCTCTATATTTAATTGCGCTTGTTTGTATAAATTTAAGGTACGAAAACCGCTAAATAAATTTTGGGAAATACTAATTCCCATATTAGAAGAATGATTTGTTCTATCTACAAATGAACCCGAAAAAACCTCAGCTGTCAAACTTAAAGACTGCGAAACACTTGCTCCCAAAGATGGTAAAAACTGTCCTTTTGCGGCAATTAATTCTTGCGCATTGGTTAACGTATTTAGCTGTGTTTGCTTAACTGTAATATTATTTTCTAATGCATAGTTTACACATTCTTGCAGTGTCCATTGTTTTTCTTGTGCAAAAGTAACTGTAGTTAACAACAACAGTAGTATTTGAATTCTATATTTCATAATCTTTCCCTTTTTGAATTTGGATATTATTTTATTTTAGTTGTCGTCCTCTTCAGCTTCTTCCTCTTCTTTTGAGACTTTGTTCCAAACTTTTATTTTATCTCCTTTTTCTACTCCTTCTAAAATTTCAACATTAATACCGTCAGAAATTCCGAGTTTCACCTTTTTCTTTTTGAATTTTTGATTTTCAGTTTCAATTTCCACAAAAGGTTTTTCGGTAATTCTATTAAATTGTAAAAGTGATTCTTTAATGGCTAAAACGCTATCTTTTTTCTCCAGTTTAATATCGGCATTTGCACTATAACCTGCTCTTACATATACATCATCATCAATAGTTACATCTGCTTTAATAGTAAATTGTACTGCACCACTTTCTTCCTTTCCTTTTGGTGCTACAAAAGTAAGAATTGCAGGAAATTCTTTATTTTCAATAGCTCCTAATTTTACAATTATTTTACGACCTTCTTTTAATTTCCCTACTTCCGATTCATCAACTTTACCTTCAAAAATCATTTTACTCATATCGGCAATAATAGCAATGGTTGTACCGGAACTAAAAGTACTACTTTCAATTACCTGATTACCTTCACGTACTGGAATTTCTAAAATAGTACCCGAAATTTGCGCCATAATATTAGTATTTGCAGATTTTCCTGAGCCTGCAGATCCTTTTTTTATAATTTGATAATCATTTTGTGCTTGACTTAACGTTTGCTTTGCTTGATTGTATGTTAACTCACTGTTTTCAAAATCTTGTTTAGAAATGATTCCTTTTTCAAATAAAGTCTTGTTTCTTTTATACAACACATCTGCATTATTAAAAGATAGCCTTCTGCTACTCATGTTACTTCTTGCACTTGCTAAATTACGCTCATTTGGCACTACACGAATACGTGCTATTAAGTCACCTTTTTTTACTAAATCACCTTCTTCAACCAAAATTTCATCTATAATACCTGAAACTTGAGGTTTTAACTCTATTTCTTCCTCTGGATTTACTTTACCTGTTGCTACAATTTCACGTGCAATAGTTGTTTTAAAAGGTTGCTCTGTTGTAAATTCCTCTACATCTTTTGAATTTTTATCTGCAAAAAACTTCATAACCATAACTAATAATCCTATTGCGACTACTGCTAATCCTATTTTTACCCATTTATTCATAATTACTCTTTTTATTTATTGATGATTTTTTATTGTTATTTTATATTTTATTCTTCTCTTAAAGCGTCTATTGGCTTTACACTGGTTGCCTTATGTGCAGGTATTAAACCTATTAATGTGCCTAAAATAACCAGTACTGCTAATGCAAAAAATACGACTGGTATGGATACGGATGCATTTACCAATGTAGCATCTGGACCTTGACCCGCTACCTGATCAATAGCCATTAATATTAAACCTCCAGATATGATACCTAATAACCCTGCTATTAAGGTTAAGGTTACCGCTTCCATTACTATTTGACGCTTAATTTCATAAGGTGTTGCGCCTAATGCTCTACGCACACCAATTTCTTTGGTACGTTCTTTTACGGTTATCAATAATATATTACCGATTGCAAAAACACCTGCTATCAAGGTTGCAATACCTACAAACCAAGTTAAAAATTGCATTCCCGTTAAAAAGCCTGTCATTTTAGCAAACATTTTACCCAAATTAAAACTCCCAAATGCACGTTTATCTTTTGGGTGTACTTTATGTAAATTCTTTAATATTAGTTTGGCGTCTTTTTCTATTTGTTTAATGCTATAATCTGGTTTCCCAGTAATCATCATCCAACCCATATTAGTACCCGTATTGTATACCTTTTGAAAAGTGGTAAACGGTATATGCATTCCTCCTTGTGGACCACCACTCATCATACCTTCTTTAAAAACACCTACTACTTTAAAATTGATACTGTTTAGTTGTATGTATTGCCCAATAGCATCTTCATCTTTTTCAAATAATTGTTTGTAGATGTCTTCGGAAATTACGGCTATTTTTCGATTGTCATTAATATCATTTTGATTGATAAACCTACCGTACATCATTTTCTTTTTCTGCACTTTATCCAACAACGGATAATCACCATAAACTCCAAAATTACCTGATTGAAATTTACGAACTACCAATGCGCTACTTTGATTACGAGGCACTACAAACTCAATACCACGTACTTCTTTTTCTATAATTTCAGCGTCACGCAACTTTAATTGTATGCGTCTACCTTCTTGAAAACCCTTAAACGGCTTACTGGTACTTTGTGCCCAAACAAAAACTGAATTGGTAGCAAAATCACCAAACATACGGTTGAAAGAATTTTCCATACCACGAGCGGAACCTAATAAACCAATTAATAATAAAATACCCCACCATACCCCAATCATAGTGATAATGGTACGAAATTTATTTTTACTTAAGCTATCGTAAATTTCTTGCCAAGTGTCTTTATCTATTAAAAATTTTAACATAATTACTCGTCTCTTAGTGCTACAATTGGTTTTATTTTGGATGCTCTTTTTGCGGGTAAATACCCTGCAATAGCTCCTGATATGATTAAAATAATAGTTGCTCCTATTATTAGCCCTGTACTTACACTGGGGTCTGTTATAAAATATTTTTTTAAACTGTCGCCAATTAATTCCAAAACACCCATTCCTATTAACAAACCTAAATAACCTGCAATAGCAGTTACCATAATTGCCTCAATCATAATCATAGTTACAATTGATTTTGGCTGTGCGCCCAATGCTTTACGGATACCTAATTCCTTAGTACGTTCTTTGACCACAAAAATCATAATATTTGCAATACCTACAATACCTGCAATTAAAGTTCCCATACCAATAACCAGTATTAGAATCCCTAAAACCCCTGTCATTTGGTTTACATTTTTTGATGCTTCTGCCATATTTCGGACTCTAACAGCACGTTGATCACGAGGAGAAACATTAAAGCGTTTTTTTAATTGCTTGGTTAACAAATTACTAAAAGATAGTGCTTGATCAAAATTCATTTCAGGATTGTATCCCACATTTATTTGATCTATGTAATCATTATTACCATACACTTGTTGTGCTGTACTAATAGGCATGTAAATAATACGCTCTTCATTATCGCCACCATCATCACGGTATTCTCCTACTACTTTATATTGTATGCCACCCAAGTTTATGTATTTACCTAGCGCTTCTTCGCCTATAAATAAATCTTCTGCTACCAAACGCCCAATTACAATAACTTTTGAGGTTTCGTGTAAATCTTTTATACTAATATAACGCCCACTATACACCAATGTTTTTTCTAAAAATTGATGATCAGGATGTACCGCTCTTATGCTATAATTATTTTTTTCATTTTTATAAGATGCAGGCAAGTTTTTATACACACGTGAGGTAATATATTGTACTTTTTTACCGTGTTCATCTACAATGTATTGAAAATCTTCATTTTTAAACTGAATTTTACGTCCTGCTTTATACCCATTAAATGGTTTTGTTGTTTTTCCTGAACTGATAAAAATAGTGTTGGTTGCATCATCTTTAAAAAAACCATTAAAAGTGTTTTCTAAACCGTTTGCAATACCGAACAATAAAGTAAATAATAATATCGCAAAAGCTACTGTAAAACCAGATAGTAAGGTTCTGGTTTTATTCATATTCATGCTTTGAAATACTTCTCTCCAAAGATCTAAATCAAACATATTGAGACGCTCTTACTTGTTCTACAAATTTATCTTCCATAATAACACCATCTTTTAGGCGCACAATACGTTTACACATATTTGCAATATCCTCTTCATGGGTTACTATTAGTATGGTTTTTCCTTCGTCATTCAATTCCTGAATAAAATCCATAATTTCATAAGACGTTTTGGTATCCAATGCTCCTGTTGGCTCATCTGCCAACAATAATTTAGGTTCAGCTGCTAATGCTCTTGCTATGGCAACACGTTGTTTTTGACCTCCAGAAAGCTCATTAGGCAAATGTTTTGCCCAATCTTTTAAACCTACCTTACCCAAATGAAACATTGCTTTTTCCATACGTTCAGCACGTTTAAAACCTTGATAATATAACGGTAATGCTACATTTTCAAGTGCATTTTTATAGTTTATTAAATTAAAGGATTGAAATATAAACCCTAAAAACTTATTACGGTATTGTGCTGCTTTTTTTTCATTTAAGTTTTCAATAGGCACATTATCTAAGGTATAAGTTCCTTCATCCAACTCATCTAACATACCAATAATATTTAGTAAGGTAGATTTTCCTGAACCAGAAGAACCCATAATAGCTACCAACTCGCCCGCTTGTACGGATAAGTCAATACCTTTTAAAACATGAAGTTTATCTTTACCTATTGGGTAAGATTTATGTAATTGTTTGATTTCTAACATGATTGATAGCTGTGCGATAACTGAAAATGAATACCGCTTTTTTATTATTAATAAATTTTTACACCCAATAACTTTGGTATATGTAGATAAGACTACTCATTTTTCCTTTTGTTACAGTTTGGTAAGTAAAAATATTTTACAAACTGTAACAAAACTAAAAAAGACCTACTTTATAAAAGTAAGTCTTTTTATTTGTACAAGCGGAGAGACTCGAACTCTCACACCTCGCGGCACTAGATCCTAAGTCTAGCGTGTCTACCAATTCCACCACGCCTGCAATTATTATCCTTTTTTTAGCGTGTCTACCATCCCGATAGCTATCGGAATCACCACACTTGCAAATTGGAATGCAAATATAAATATTCCTTATTAGTATCAAACTAAAAAATGAAAAAAAATTCTACTTTTTTCAGTACCTTTGAATTTCTAAAAAATAAACACACATGAGCGATATAAAAAATTACATTACCCAACATAAAGACCGTTTTGTTAATGAACTAATTGACTTACTTAAAATACCATCCATAAGTGCTGATTCTGCTTATAAACCACACATGCTTAAAACCGCAGAAGCTGTTAAAAAAGCACTTGAAAAAGCAGGATGTGACCAAGTAGAAATTTGCCCTACAGCAGGTTACCCAATTGTATATGGTGAAAAAATAATTGACCCCAACTTACCCACCGTTTTAGTATATGGTCATTATGACGTACAACCAGCAGACCCTATTGAATTATGGACATCTCCCCCATTTGAACCTGTAATTAAAAAAACGGATACCCACCCAGAAGGAGCAATTTTTGCACGTGGCGCTTGTGATGACAAAGGGCAAATGTACATGCATGTAAAAGCAATGGAATACATGACCCAAACAGGAAATTTACCCTGCAACGTCAAATTTATGATTGAAGGAGAGGAAGAAGTAGGAAGTATTAATTTAGGTGTTTTTGTAAAAGAAAATCGTGAAAAATTAAAGAATGATGTTATTCTAATTTCTGATACTGGAATGATTGCTAATGATATCCCTTCAATTACCACAGGTTTACGTGGTTTGAGTTACGTTGAAGTTGAAGTTACAGGTCCAAACCGCGATTTACATTCTGGTTTATACGGTGGTGCCGTTGCCAATCCTATTAATGTATTAACTAAAATGATTGCTTCCTTACATGATGAAGATAATCATATTACCATTCCTGGTTTTTATGATAACGTAGAAGAATTATCTCTTGAAGAACGTGTCGAAATGGCAAAAGCACCTTTCTCTTTGGATAACTACAAAAAAGCATTAGACATTAACGCTGTTTATGGTGAAAAAGGATATACAACCAATGAGCGCAATGCCATCCGCCCAACTTTAGATGTAAACGGAATTTGGGGAGGTTACATTGGCGAAGGTGCTAAAACCGTAATAGCCAGTAAAGCGTATGCCAAAATATCCATGCGTTTAGTACCTAATCAAGATTGGGAAAACATTACCACATTATTCAAAAATCATTTTGAAAGCATTGCTCCAAAAGGTGTTACCATAAAAGTTACACCGCATCACGGAGGTCAAGGTTACGTAACCCCAACCGATAATATTGGATACCAAGCTGCAAGTAAAGCATATGAAACTACATTTGGCAAAAAACCAATTCCGCAACGTAGCGGAGGAAGTATTCCTATTGTTTCACTTTTTGAAAAAGAATTAGAAAGTAAAATTATTTTAATGGGCTTTGGGTTAGATAGTGACGCCATCCATTCCCCTAATGAGCATTTTGGGATTTTCAACTACTTAAAGGGCATTGAAACCATTCCGTATTTTTTCAAAAATTTTACTGAAATGTCAAAATAAACAAAACAGTACAAACATAAAGTCCGTTTATCAATTTAGATAAACGGACTTTTTTTATTTGGGCGTTTCCCGAATCCTTATCAGTCTCGGAACGCGCTATCCGTTATATCTTTTTACTGTCTTTACTTGGAAATTATTTTTAATTTTTTGTGGTAAGCGTTCTACTATTAAAAATTACTTCAATCGCACTTTCAGGCGCTTTCGTAAAAATGTTTATTTACTTTCACGTAAAAAGGATGTCACTTCTATCGCTAACGCAAAAACTACTGTTCCTTCATTATTTTTTGATAATAAAAAGCGGGAATTAATAATAAAATAAAAATAGGCTGAATTAAAAAACGACGCACATAAAAGAAAATCATCACATTATTTTCTTTTAATTGAAATAACAAAAAAGTAAAAGCAATAATTAATATCAGAAAAGCAATACTGTAAAATACTCCTGCAAACGCAATCATACTTTTACGCTCAAAAACAGCATATAACAACCCTAAAGAAATAATAGTGTTGAGTACATACCTAAAAAGCACATTTAAAATTAGCATAAACACCTCAAATTCAGGTAAAACAGGGCTGTAGATAAAACGTTTAAAGTACGTTATAAAAGGATCATAAAATAACGAACTTTGAAAAATACGCACCAAAATGAGTAACAACACAAAAAAACCTATTTTTGAAAATTTACCCATTTTTCTTATCGTTTTGAAATAACCGAATCCAGTTCATCCACAATAAAAACACCGATCCATAAATAATGGCTGGAAAAAAAATGTCATGTAAAAAGGAGTTGTACTGCGGGTAACGATGCAATAACATTACAAATAAAGCTATTCGTATAACATTCATCACATAAATAAAAATAAAACCATAAATAATATATAAAAATGTTGGCTTCCATTTACGGGCAAAAGCTAAAATAAAAGCAATAAACAATATTTGAACACTCATGACATTGCACCCTTCTGCAATATAAGCAATAATAGTATCATCATAAATTAAAGACACGGTGTTCCCCTGCACCTCATCAATAATAGGTTCTCCAAAAAAATGCAGCAATCCAACTGAATGATTACTCACCCAATGTGTATAAACATCTAAAACAGTTTCAGGGGCTAAATACCACCTATATAGCACTGTAAGCAATAGATAGCTCAGTAAAAAAATTACTAAAAATTTAATTACCCCTTTATTTTTCTGAATCATTTCTTTCATCTCCTTACAAATAAACGAATTTTGAACAGTCTTTATTCTATTTTTAATATTTTTGTCATTAATTCTTAACTTATACACCTCAATTATGCCTTTTGAAAACATAAAACCTTTAGTAACTTTTATTTGTAGTGATATTACACTACCCATTTTTGACCGTTTAAAAGGTGTTTGTAAATTACTGCAAGATCATTTAGAAGGTTATGATTGGGTTGGCTTTTATTTTGCCAATCACGAAGCTAAAACTTTACATTTAAGTGCATACGTTGGAGAACCTACTGATCATTTAACCATTCCGTTTGGGAAAGGAATTTGTGGGCAGGTAGCTGAAAGTAACGAAACTTTTTTAGTAGCTGACGTACATGCACAAGATAATTATATTGCGTGTAGCATTAGCGTAAAATCAGAAATTGTAGTCCCTATTTTTATCAACCAAAAAAATATTGGACAAATTGATATTGACTCCAGTACTATTAACCGTTTTACTGAAAAAGATACTATTTTTTTAAAATTTGTAAATGAAGAAATTTCCATTTTATTAACGAATATTGACTTAGATGCTTTATTTTTAGAAAAGTAATAAACCGCACTTATGAAACCCGTAACACTAAAAGCTGTAAAAGATGAGCTTAAACACCTATCACAACCTGAAATATTGGAGTTATGCTTGCGGTTAGCTAAATTTAAAAAAGAAAATAAAGAGTTATTGGGTTACTTACTTTTTGACGCCAATAATGAGGATTATTATGTAAGTAAGATAAAAGAAAGTATAGATTTACAGTTTACGCAAATTAACACCAAAACCAATTATTTAATTAAAAAAGGAGTACGTAAAATACTATCTACTACTAAAAAATACATTAAATACTCCAACCATAAAGAAACAGAAGTAGCTTTATTACTACATTTTTGCACACAACTTAAAAACTTTAAACCAAATATGAAGTATAATAAAAGAGTGCAAAACATGTACAATACACAAGTTGGTATGTTACAAAAAAGAGTTGCTCTTTTGCATGAGGATTTACAGTTTGATTATCAAAAAAATATTACAGAATTAGAGCATTTTGTAAGGCATTAAATAAAAAATTACTTTGTTTCTGATAAGCCTTAAAACTATTCCACAAAGATTCACAGAGAAAACAAATATTCGTGTATTCGTGGCTACCTAAAGTTATAAAATTAACTTACTACTTTCAAATCAACCACCAAACCTTCATTGTTACGCACATTAAAAACAGTATCGTCTTCAAAAATTAAATATTGCCCTTTTATACCTTTTAAAACGCCCGTATAATCTGGGGTTTTACTTAAATTTAAACTTTTTACTTTTGTAGGATATTGTAATACTGGGAAATTTAAATCCAATACTTTTTCATTTTCTAAATAATATGGTAATACTTCTTCTGGTAAATATTGTTTCAAACTGTCCCTTGATGCTGATAAATCAGCTTCAGGAATTTCATTTTTCAACATCGCACGCCAATTGGTTTTATCGGCTACATAATTTTTTAACGCCACCTCAGCAATACCTGCCAAATATCTGTTTGGTGTTTCTAAAATAGGTAATGCTTGTGCTGCACCTTGATCTATCCAACGTGTAGGAATTTGTGTTTTACGGGTTACCCCTACTTTTACCGTACTACTTAATGCTAAATATACAATATGTGGTTTTAATTGCACTTTTTTCTCAAATTCCAAATCACGGTCTTCAATACCCAAATGTGCGGTAGATTTTTCAGGATGTATTATCCATTCTCCTGTTGCGGGTTGCTCAAAAAAACACGATTTACAAAAACCTTGTCTAAAAATTTCTTTATCTTTTTGACAACTCATACATTGATATTTTACAAAGGAAAAAGATAGTTTTTTACCCAATAACTGATTCACATTCAACACATCATCTTTAAAAAATAAGTAATATTGAATGGTTTCTTGTAAATCGGTTTCCATTTTTTGTAAAACACCTTGGTACTGCATATTAATTTTTTTGTTTATTTTTATGGCGAAAGATAAACAAAAATATGGCAATTCCGTTAGTAAACTCCGTAGTCTCTTGGTTTTTAAAGAAGCGTATTCATCAAATAGAATTCTTTACTAAATACCCAAATGAAACCCAACAAGGGTTATTATTTGATGCGCTACAACGTAATAAAAACACGAGGTTTGGATTAAAATATAATTTCAAAACTATAAAAACTTACGATGATTTTAAAAATAGTGTACCCATTTTTTCTTATGAAAATATGGCTCCCTACATTGAAAAATCAAGAAAAGGAGAACAACAAATTTTTTGGGATTCGCCAATAAAGTGGTTTGCCAAATCAAGTGGCACCACCAATGCTAAAAGTAAATTTATACCCGTAAGTGAGGATTCATTAGAGGATTGCCACTACAAAGCTAGTAAAGATTTATTGTGCTTATACCTAAACAATAATGACGATTCTCAACTATTTACTGGCAAAGGATTACGTTTAGGTGGCAGTAAAGAATTGTATGAGGATAATGGAACATTCTTCGGAGATTTATCGGCAATATTGATTGACAATATGCCTTTTTGGGCAGAGTTTAGCTCTACACCCAGCAGTAAAGTATCTTTAATGGATGATTGGGAAATAAAACTACAAGCTATTGTTGATGAAACCATAAAGGAAGATGTAACCAGTTTAGCAGGTGTACCCAGTTGGATGTTGGTTTTATTAAATAAAGTTTTAGAAACCACCGGAAAAGATAACCTGCTAGAAGTTTGGCCAAATTTAGAAGTCTATTTTCATGGTGGTGTAAGTTTTGAACCGTATCGTGAGCAATTTAAAAAACTCATACCCAGCGTTAATTTTAAATACTATGAAATTTACAATGCTTCAGAAGGTTTTTTTGCCATTCAAGATAAAAATGATTCGAATGAACTATTACTAATGCTTGATTATGGTATTTTTTATGAGTTTATTCCTATGGAAACCTACGGAACATCTTCTGAAAAAATTATTCCACTTAGCGAAGTTCAACTACACCAAAACTATGCCCTTATTATTACTACAAATGGAGGTTTGTGGCGTTACAATGTAGGTGATACCATACGTTTTACAAACTTAACCCCATACCGAATAAAAGTTACAGGACGCACCAAACATCACATTAATGCTTTTGGCGAAGAGTTAATGATTGAAAACACTGATGCTGCTTTAAAAATTGTGTGCACCAAAACAAACACTCAAATTATTGATTATACCGCCGCTCCTGTTTTTATGGAAGGAAAAGAAAAAGGTGCGCATGAATGGATGATTGAATTTAAAAGCCCCCCAGAAAACTTACCTTATTTTACCGAATTATTAGACAATGCCTTAAAATCATTAAATTCTGACTATGAAGCCAAACGGTTTAATAACATTACGTTAAATATTCCAAAAATCCATATTGCAAAAACAAATCTATTTCATGATTGGTTAAAACAAAATGATAAATTAGGTGGTCAAAATAAAATTGCACGCTTATCTAATTCACGTGATTTTTTAGAAGAGTTATTGATTCTAAACCACCAATAATCATTAGTTCTTTGATTTTTATTGCAAAAAATTGTATCTTTATGATACCTTTGATGCTTGCTAATTTTTTTTACACAACCTATAACACCTTTTAATATGAAAAGCATCATTTTAACAGCAACCCTATCCTTATTTTTTTCTTACAATAGTATTCGCAAGATCAAATTGAAACTGCAGCAAACGAAACTAAAATAACCGATATTAAGAGCGCTAAAGACTCTATTTTAACCGCAAATTTTATTTTTGATGTTACTGATACTGGTAACAATAGCAAACAACACGATTATGGTTCTGGTTTTTTTAAACAAAAATACATTATTGTATCTGCTAAAAAAATTGGAGGACTTGGTGGTACTAAGGACCCTTTAACTGGTGAACCACATACACAAATTTATTGCGCTACCATAAAAAAAACTGGTGATTTAGAAAGACCTTTATTATATTCAAGAGTATTAAATACACCCAACAGTGAGGGTAGTATTACATTTTCACCCAACCAACGTGTTGTATATTACACTCGTGATAATATAGAAGATGAAAAAAGAAATTACCAAATATATAGAGCACGTGACGCAAGAGGAAATGGGCAATGGTTAGGTGAAGAGAAACTTCCATTTAATCGTAAAAACTATTCCTTTGAAAACCCGTATTTAACAAAAGATGGCAGAACCTTATATTTTTCATCAAATATACCTGAAGGTTTAGATGGTTATGACATTTATAAAGTAGATGTAAGAGTTGATGGATCCTTTAGTAAACCCAAAAATTTAGGTAAAGGTGTAAACACCCCTCAAAATGAAATAACACCCTTTATGGATGAAGATGACAAATACTTATACTATGCTTCATCTGGAAGAAATACTATAGGAGGTTTAGATGTTTTTAGATCTCGTAAAGTAGGTTATAAATTTGTACGCCCTTTAAATTTAGGACCTGATATAAATGACGAAGGTGATGATTATGCTTTTATTTTAGCGAATAAACAACGTGGCTATGTAACCTCTAATAAAAAAGATGGCGCCGGTGGTAGTGATGTATATAAATTTCGTTTAAAATACAACAAACAATTTATTAAAGGAGTGGTTAAAGATACATTAACAAATCAAATGATTCCCAATTCTATTTTAGAAATTACAGATATGGACGGGAATGCAGTAGGTGTAAAAACAGGAAAAGATGGTACATTTTCTGCTTACATAGACCCCTATGAAGTATATACCATAAAAACAATAAAAGATGGTTATGAAAATAACACAACCTCTTTAGAAACTAACTCTGCTACCCAACGCTCTTTTGATGCAATTGTATATATGAAAAGACCTACAAAAGAAGCGGTAATTGTAAAAGTAGATGGCAAAACAATGATTAAAATTGAAAATATTTATTTTGATTTTAATAAAGCAACAATTAAACCCGTATCTAAAATTTCATTAAAGAAAATAGTAAAAGTTTTAAACAATAATCCTACTATGAAAATTGAGGTAAATGCACATACGGACATTAGAGGTACTGACTCCTATAACTTAGCATTATCTAAAAGAAGGGCCACATCTACCATGAAACATTTAATTCATTTAGGTATTAACCCAAATAGAATGATTAGTAAAGGGTATGGTGAATCACAAACTATTGTAGATTGTATTACCAAAGAATGTACGGATGCACAACATGAAGTAAATAGACGTATTGAGTTTGTTATAGTGTCAGAATAATAATTTCAATATTTATTACACAAAAAAGTCCCATTTATATAATGGGACTTTTTTAGTTTTATACCTAGCCTAAAATACTATTATACCAATTTACTTCAAGTCTTTTGGAATTTCACAAACAGGAATCGGTTTCATTTTATGTTGATTTCTACGATTATAACTCGTGTAAATTTTAAAAACCTCTTGCTCTCTATCTTTAAAATCAGTAGCTTTTTTACCTTTTTCTTGCATTTGCATTGCCCATTCTAACTCGTCATAATTAGCTCCAATTTGATCCTCATCACTTCGGGTATCGCCAAACAGCCCATCACTTGGTTTTGCTTTCATAATACTTTCAGGTACATTTAAAACCGCAGCAAGCGCATATACTTCTGATTTCATTAAATCGGCAATCGGACTTAAATCAACCCCACCGTCACCATATTTAGTATAAAAACCAACACCAAAATCCTCTACTTTATTTCCAGTTCCTGCAACCAACCTTCCTAACAAACCTGCGTAATAATACAAGGTAGTCATCCGTAAACGTGCTCTGGTATTTGCTAATGCCATATCTACTGTTGCTTGGTTGCCGCTCAAAGAAATTTCATTTTTAAACTCTTCAAAAACAGGAGTTAAATCAGTACGTGTATCCGTTATATTATCATAATTATTTTTTAAATATGCAATATGCTCTTGCGCACGAGTAACATGACTTGCTACTTGATGTATGGGTATTTCAATACACAATGTAGGTAAACCCGTTTTTGCACATAAAGTAGATGTTACAGCAGAATCAATACCACCACTAACACCAATAACAAAACCTTTTACGCCAGCTTTTGTAGCGTAATCTTTTAACCAATTTACAATATGTTCAATAACTTTTTCTGATTGCATAATAATTTTATTTAAATTTGCCTGTACTACGAAAGTAGTTGTATTTTTTTAGAGATTACAATTTTCTTTTATAAAATATTATGAAGAAATGCTTTAATGTAAAATGATGAAATAAATAAAATGACTGAAAAAGAAATTTTTATATCAAAAATGAAGTTACGAACAAAGAAATCAGCCACTTCAACTGGAGTAAATTACAGAGCAACGTGTAAAGCAAGATCTCGAAAAAAAAAATTACTAAAATTTGCACTGTAGAAGTAGAAGCTAATAAAATAATGTCAAAAGCGAAAAAAGAAATGTATAATAAGACCTAAACATTTTTAGCATTCAAATAATTAACGCATTCCAACATTTAATACCAAAACCATGACCTATAACTATTTATTTTTAGTACTATTCTTATCACTATTATCTTGTAATGAAACGTACAAAACCCCTACAAATATTGAAAACATAAATATTGAAGTAAAGGCAAAACGCTTTGACCAAGATTTTTTAAACGCTACAGAAAGTGATTTTGAAAAATTAAAAGAAAAATACCCCTATTTAGTTCCTAAAATAGAAGGTGTAAACGATTTATGGGTAGCCGAAAAAAAAGATACTTTAGTGCAGGAAGTATTACAGGAAGCTAACACGGTTTTTCCTAATTTTATAGTGCAAGAAGAGGAACTAACACAACTTTTTAAACACATTAAATATAATTTTCCTGAATTTACCACGCCAGAAACAGTTACTTTAATATCAATGATGGATTATAGAAATAGAGTGCTGTTGCAAAATAACATTTTATTAATTGCTGTAGATTGCTATTTAGGAGAAAACCATAAATTTTACGAAGGGTTTTCAAGTTATATTTCTGCTCAATTTACACAAGAATACTTAGTTGCTGATGTAGCAAACGTGTATGCTAAAAATCATGTGCAAAAAGGAAAACAACGCTTATTTATTGAACAAATGGTGTATTTTGGAAAGCTATTATACCTAAAAGATAAACTCATACCTTTTAAAACTGAAGCAAACAGAATAGGCTACACCCAAAACCAATTGGATTGGGCAAATGCTAATGAAGACATGATTTGGAGTTATTTTGTAGATAAAAATTTATTGTTTAGTACGGACACTAAACTATCAAACCGCTTTATAGCTCCTGCCCCATTTTCTAAATTTTATTTAGCGGTAGACAATGAATCTCCTGGACGTTTAGGACAATATATAGGTTGGCAAATTGTACGTGCATTTATGCAAAAGAATGATGTATCTTTGCGTAAACTTTGTACTATGAGTAACGAAGAAATTTTTAGAAAATCAAAATACAAACCCAAAAAATAATGGCAAATATACAATCGGAAATCAAATTAAAAATTGAATTAGACGAAAATAGAGTTCCTGAAAAATTAAATTTCACCGCACAAGATGGTGGCGTAGTAAATCAAGATGTGAAAGCCGTAATGCTTTCCGTTTGGGATGCGGATAAGCAAGAAGCATTGCGTATTGATTTATGGACCAAAGATATGCCTGTTGATGAAATGAAAATATTTTTTCATCAAACTTTAGTAAGTATGGCAGACACTTTTCAACGTGCTACGCAAGATGAAAAGATGACGTTAACTATGAAAGATTTTTGCGACTATTTTGCTGAAAAATTAGAGCTTAAGAAATAACATTATGGAAATTTTACATTCCAAAATTTTAGGTAATGGGCAACCCCTTTTAATCTTACATGGGTTTTTAGGGATGTCAGACAATTGGAAAACATTAGGTAATAAATTTGCTGAAAATTTTGAAGTACATTTAATTGATCAACGCAATCATGGACGTAGTTTTCATAGCAATGATTTTTCTTACGAGTTAATGGCAACCGATTTAAAAAATTACATTGATCATTATCAACTCCAAAATTGCATCCTCTTAGGGCACTCAATGGGTGGTAAAACGGCAATGCAATTTGCACTAACCTACTCTAATTTGATTAGCCAATTAATTGTAGCAGATATTGCTCCTAAAATATACCCTGCACACCATCAATACATATTAAAAGCACTATCTGAAGTAAATTTTAGCATCCAAACTTCTCGCAAAGCAATAGAAGAAATACTAAAACAATACATTCCAGAAAATGGTGTGATACAATTTTTAATGAAAAATGTATACCGTAAAGAAAAGAAGGAATTAGCATATCGTTTTAACCTACCCATTTTAAAAGAAAAATACAATGAAGTAGTGAAAACTTTTTCTACAAAAAACACATTTAACAAACCCGTTTTATTTTTAAAAGGAGGCAATTCTAACTACATTGAAAAAGCCGATTTAACAACTATACAACATAACTTTCCACAAGCAAAAATAGAAACAATTGCTAACGCAGGACATTGGTTACACGCTGAACAACCAACCGAATTTTATCAAAAAATAATGCTTTTTTGTTAAAAAAATTGTAATATTGCTATGTATGCATAATAAATTGCGCATGTGATTTTAACTTAATAAACTTAATAACAAATTATTATGAAAAAACTTTTATCTTTTGTATTGTTTTTTCTTGTAGGATCTATGGTCTATGCTGGTGGGTATAGAGTAGCAATACAAGGACAAAGACAATTAGCAATGGGACACACAGGTGTTGCTGTAATTAGTAGTGCGGAGTCCGTGTTTTTTAATCCCGCAAGTATGTCATTTTTAGATGGAAAAATGAATTTCTCATTAGGAGTCTCTGGTATTATGGCAGAAACTGCATATGAAAATACAACATACGGTATATCTGAAACTACAGATAACCCATTAGGAACTCCATTTGGAGCTTATGGTACCTACAAAATTAACGAAAAAATATCTGTAGGTATTGCAATTTATACACCTTATGGTAGTTCTGTAAAGTGGGAAGATGACTGGGCAGGTTCTCATTTAGTAAATAACATTGCATTAAAAGCAATCTTTTTTCAGCCAACTGTAGCAGTTAAAATATCTGATCAATTAAGCGTTGGAGCTGGATTTATTTATGCAAGTGGTTCTGTAAAATTCAATAGAAATAGAGATAGAACAACTACGGATGTAAATGGAAACAGATCTGAAATTACAATTGAAGAAAAAGGAATTTCGGCTACAGGTTATACCCTTGGTATCACTTTAAAACCTTTAGAAGAATTAACTATTGGTTTCAATTATCGTTCAAAAGTTGACATGGAAGTTGAAGGTGGTGAAGCTACTTTTGAAAACTTCCCTTCATCTTTAGCACCAGCAAATACTACTTTTAACGCAACATTACCAATGCCAGCAGAAATTACATTTGGTTTAGGATATGTTTATAAAGAAAAATTAACGGTTGCTTTTGATTATAACTTAACACAATGGAGTGAATATGAAGCGTTAACTTTAGAGTTAAAAGGCGTTGGTACATCTGTAAACCCAAGAAACTATAAAGATTCAAACACATATCGTTTTGGAGTAGAATATAAAGCTACTAAAAAAGTAACAGCAAGAGGTGGTGTTTATTTTGATGAATCTCCAGTACAAGATGGTTATTTTGCACCAGAAACTCCACGTAATGATTCTGTTGGTTATACCGCAGGTTTATCTTACCAAGTAAACAGTAAATTATCTATTGATGCATCTTTCCTATACTTACAGTTTGATGAAATTGATAATTCTTATGATCACTATATGGAAGGTGGCGTAGCAGTACCTTTTTCAGGAACATACAAATCAACAGTAATAGCTCCAGGTATTGGAGTTTCTTACAAATTATAAAACGTAAAGAAATTATGAAAAATATAAAATATTTAGCAGTATTAGCTTTAGGGTTAATAGCTTGTGAAGCAGAGGTAGATAATCCAATTGCTGATGGCGGGTATTATACCGCAGGAAATGTAGATTTATCAAACTACGTAGCAGTAGGTAATTCATTAACTGCAGGTTATGCTGATGGTGCATTATATACAGCAGGTCAAGAAAATTCATACCCAAACATGATGGCAAACCGTTTTGCTTTAACAGGCGGTGGTTCATTTACACAACCAATGGTTAGTGACAACTTAGGTGGTTTATTAATGGGAGGAACTCAAATTCAACCAACACGTTTCGTATTAAGTGGCACCTCTCAATCCAATTTAGCACCAATTAGAAAAGCAGGTACACCAAGTACGGACATTACCAATGTATTATCTGGTAATTTCAATAACATGGGTGTTCCTGGAGCAAAGTCATTTCATTTGCTATCAGATAAATATGGTAATATAAGTGAATTTAATCCTAACCCAGCATTAAATAAAGCAAACCCGTACTTTATACGTTTTGCATCAAGTCCAAGTGCAACTATTATTGGTGATGCTGTAGCACAAAACCCTACTTTTTTCTCATTATGGATTGGTAATAATGATGTGTTATCATTTGCTACTTCAGGAGGTACGGGAGTTGATCAAACAGGTAACCCTGACCCATCAACATACGGTCCAAATGATATTACAGATCCAGGAAAATTTCATGATATTTATCAAACTTTATTAGGTCAATTGACGGCTAACGGAGCAAAAGGAGTGGTGATGAATTTACCAGCGGTAACAACAATCCCTTATTTTACAACAATCCCTTACAATCTTATTCCAATGGATGCCGCAACTGCAGGAGCAGTAAATGGAAGTTATGCAGCGTATAATGGAGCTGTTGCAGCATTTTTACCGCCAGCAGAGGCAGCGCAACGTACCATTAACTTTGTAGCAGGTCAAAATGCAGTGGTAATTACTGATGAAAGTTTAACCGACTTAACAGGTTCAGGATTGCCATCTATCCGTATGGCAACAGCAGCCGATTTAATAGTATTGCCAGCACGTAGCGTAATTGGTACTTTAGCAGACCCTGCTAATCCAGCATCTGTAATTGGTGTAGGAGTTCCTTTAGCTGATCAATGGGTTTTAACCGCAGATGAGGTAAATATGATAGCAACTGCTCAAGCAGGTTTTAATGCTACAATTACTGCTTTAGCAGCGGCAAATCCAGATGTGATTATGGTAGATGTAAAAGCGATGATGCAGCAAATTGCAAATGGAGGTGTTGCTTATGATGGTGGTGTGATTACATCAACATACGGATCTGGAGGTGGTTTCTCTTTAGATGGTGTTCACCCAACTGCAAGAGGATACTCTTTAATAGCAAATGCAGCTATTAAAAAAATGAATATGACTTTTGGAGGTACTATACCAATGGTAAACCCAGGAACATACCCAACAGTATATGTAGACTAATACTATTAGTTTATAATTACAAAAGCGCTGTCAACTTGACAGCGCTTTTTTTATGGAACAGTTTTAGCTTCTAATTATTTAACTATAAATAACAAACAAATGAATTACCTTTTAAAAATATTATTAAGCGCCATTGCCGTATTTGTATTAGCAAATGTATTACCCGGCATTACTATAGAAAGTTATTTAGTAGCCATATTAGTGGCTATTGTTTTAGGGTTTTTAAACACTTTAGTAAAACCCCTGTTAATACTATTTACAATACCTTTAACCCTACTAACTTTAGGATTATTTCTACTCGTAATCAATGCCAGTATTATTTTATTAGCTGATTATTTTATAAACGGATTTCATGTTTCGGGATTGCTTACTGCACTACTATTTAGTGTATTACTATCCGTTACACAATCGGTTTTATTTCGCTTATTAAAAGAAGATAAAAAGAAAAAGATATCTTAATATTTACAAAATAAAACAAAAAACAACAAAGGTAAATTCCTTTTAGCCTATTGTACCTAAATTCAATAGATTAAAAATTTGCGAAATACTTAAAATATAGTATTTTTGTAAACCTAAAATTTTATTATTTTAACAGCAAAGAACAATGAATATTACAAGACAAAATATTGATGCATTAAATGCAGTAGTAACCGTAGAAATTGACAAAAATGATTATAGTGATAAAGTAGAAAAAATACTTTTAGACTATAAGAAAAAATCTAACATATCAGGTTTTAGAAAAGGTCAAGTACCAATGGGTCTCGTTAAAAAACAATATGGTAAATCCGTTTTAGTAGAAGAAGTAAATAAATTACTACAAGAAAGCTTGAACAAATACTTGGTTGAAGAAAAATTAGATTTATTAGGAAATCCTTTACCAAGAATGCAAGAAGAATTAAATTGGGATGCTGATAAATTTGAATTTGAATTTGAGTTAGGTTTATCTCCTGTATTTGAGGTGAATTTAAAAAACAAAAAAGCAATTACACAATACAATATTGTTGCTGATGAAAAAACCATCAATAATCAAATTGAAAACATCCGTAAACAATACGGCAAAATAACACCCGCTGATGTTGCTAAAGAAACTTCTGAAATAGCAGGAGTATTCAAAAATGAAGCAAACGAAATTGAAAATACAACGGTAATTACTTTAGATAAAATTAAAGGAAAAACCAATGCTAAAAAATTCATTGGCGCTAAAGTAGGTGACATAATTACAGTACATACAAAAGAGCTATTTAATGCCGATGCTGATTTAACAAACGCTTTAAAAATAACAAATGAAGTTGCCCAAGACTTAGCAATTGAAATTACTTTTGAAGTTACTGAAATTAACGAAAGAGAAATGGCTGAAATGAACCAAGGCTTTTTTGATAAGTTATTTGGTAAAGACGCTATAAAAACAGAAGGTGAATTAAAAGAGCGTTTAAACGCAGATGCCGCAAAACAATTTGCACAACAAGCAGATCAAAAATTATTAAATGATGTAACAGAACATTTAGTAGCAAACACAAAGTTTGATTTACCACAAACCTTCTTGGAAAAATGGATGCAAACTGCAGGAGAAGCTCCATTAACAGAAGAGCAAGCAAGAGAAGAATATACCAAATCAGAAAAAGGATTGCGTTATCAATTAATTGAAGGGAAAATTTTTAAAGAACACAACCTTCAAGTAACTTTTGACGAATTAAAAGCATTTGCAAAAGAAATGATAAAAGTACAAATGGCACAATTTGGTCAAACCAACCCTTCGGACGAAGAGTTAGATGGTATTGCTGCTCGTATTTTAGGAAACCAAGACGAAGTAAAAAGATTAAATGAGCAAATGGTAAGCCAAAAATTATTAACTTTTTATAAAGAAAACGTAAACTTAAAAGTAAAAGAATTAACATACGAAAACTTCATTAAAGAAGTATATAATTAAGCATTTCTATAAAAAGAAACTCCCTCAACCAAAATCACGAGGTATTTTCTATTTATTAACTTTTAACATAAACATCTGGTAATTAAGTCCAATTAGGCTATCGCCCCGCGATTAAAGAAAATTGATTACCTTTAAGGCGTTAAACTAAGTTTAGCGCCTTAATAGTTTTAAAAAAATAACACCTATAAATATGAATTACGGTAAAGAATTTGAAAAATATGCAACCCAACACATGGGTATCAATAGCATGTATTATGATAAAATATTAAGCAGCATGTACCCACAAGGTATGACGCCTAATATTGTGGAAGAACGCCAAATGAACGTTGCTATTTTTGATGTATTTTCTCGTTTAATGATGGATAGAATCATCTTTTTAGGAACAGGAATTAATGATCATGTTGCCAATGTAGTACAAGCACAATTGTTGTTTTTAGAAAGTATTGATGCTAATAAAGACATTCAAATTTATATTAACTCTCCTGGAGGTGGCGTATATGCAGGTTTAGGTATTTATGATACCATGCAGTTTATAAAACCAGACGTTGCTACAATTTGTACCGGTATGGCAGCATCAATGGGTGCCGTTTTATTATGTGCAGGAGCAAAAGGAAAACGATCAGGACTAACACATTCACGTGTTATGATACACCAACCTTTAGGTGGCGCACAAGGGCAAGCAAGTGATATTGAAATTACTGCTCGTGAAATTGTACAATTGAAAAAAGAATTGTTTGAAATCATATCAAACCATTCTGGTCAAGAGTATGATAAAGTATACAATGATTCTGATAGAGATTATTGGATGCGTGCTGACAAAGCTTTAGAGTACGGTATGATAGATGAAATTTTAGCAAGAGATAAAAAATAATATCGCAGAGGCAATAGCCTAACAAATTTAACCCTAGCCACAACCGGCTAGATTTAATAGTTATATAAATTAGAAAGACAATACATCTTGTTTCTGACTTGATGCATTGCCAAATAAAAAATAGAATGGCAAAGGAAGAAGGATTAGAATGTTCATTTTGTGGGCGTAAAAAACCAGAAACAAACCTATTAATAGCAGGTTTAGACGCACATATATGTGATAAATGTATTGAGCAAGCACACGGTATCGTTTTAGAAGAAGCTACCGAAGATACTGATGAAGCAATAGCTTCAGAATTAAGCTTGCGTAAGCCAAAAGATATTAAAGCATTTTTAGATGAGTATATTATTGGGCAAGATTACAGTAAAAAAGTAATGTCCGTAGCGGTTTATAATCATTATAAAAGATTATTACAACCACCAACAGATGATGATATTGAAATTCAAAAATCAAACATTATCATGGTAGGGCAAACAGGTACTGGTAAAACCCTTATGGCAAAAACCATATCTAAAATGTTAAATGTACCCTTAGCAATTGTTGATGCAACCGTATTAACAGAAGCAGGATATGTTGGAGAAGATGTAGAAACCATTTTAACACGCTTATTACAAGCCGCTGACTACAACTTAGAAAAAGCTGAAAAAGGAATCGTTTTTATTGATGAAATTGATAAAATTGCTCGTAAAGGTGATAACCCATCCATTACCAGAGATGTTTCTGGCGAAGGAGTACAACAAGCTTTATTGAAGTTATTAGAAGGCACCGTAGTAAACGTACCACCAAAAGGAGGGCGTAAACATCCTGATCAAAAATTTATTCAAGTCAATACCGAAAATATATTATTTATTGCAGGTGGTGCTTTTGACGGCATTGAGCGTGTAATCACCAAACGCTTAAACATGCAAGCAGTTGGGTACAGCGCATCTAAAGATGATGACAAAGTAGATGAAGATAACTTATTACAATACATCATCCCTAAAGATTTAAAAGATTTTGGATTGATCCCAGAAATTATTGGTCGTTTACCTGTTTTAACACACATGGATCCGTTAGACGCAAAAACGTTGCGTGCTATTTTAACAGAACCTAAAAACGCCATTATTAAACAATATCAGAAGCTTTTTAAAATGGACGATGTTGCTTTTACAATTGCAGATGACGCGTTAGATTTAATTGTAAATAAAGCAATTGAATACAAATTAGGAGCAAGAGGTTTGCGTTCCTTATGTGAATCTATTTTAACAGATGCAATGTTTGAAATGCCAAGTACCGATGAAAAAGAATTAGTAGTAGATGCTGATTATGTTACCTCAAAATTAACAAAATCAACCGTCAAGAAACTGAAAGCAGTATCTTAATTGTTGTTAGAAATAAAAAATAATTAAAATGTCTGTTAAAATACTTTAACAGACATTTTTTACATGAGCACATGAGTAATGACAATCCCATAGGCATATTTGATTCAGGAGTTGGAGGACTATCTATATGGAAAGAAATACACCAACTATTTCCTTGTGAATCTACTATTTATTTAGCAGATAGTAAACATGCCCCTTATGGCGAAAAGAGCAAACAAACAATAATTGATTTGTGTATAAAAAATACCGAACTTTTATTGTCAAAAGGCTGTAAGCTCATTGTTATAGCTTGCAATACTGCAACAACCAATGCAATTGAATATTTACGAGCACATTATGACGTTCCGTTTATTGGTATTGAACCCGCTATAAAACCCGCGGCATTACAAACAAAAACAAAAAAAATAGGCGTATTAGCAACCAAAGGAACACTATCTAGTCAACTTTTTAATAGTACTACGGAGTTATATGCTGATGATATTGAAATCATAGAACAAGTAGGTACTGGTTTGGTTACTTTAATAGAAAATGGAAAATTAAACTCCCCTGAAACCGTCTTATTATTAGAAAAATATTTACAACCCATGATTGTTAATAATATTGATTATTTAGTTTTAGGCTGCACCCACTACCCTTTTTTAATACCTCAAATACAAAAAATATTACCGCAACATATTACCATTATTGATTCTAGCGAAGCAGTAGCAAAACAAACATTACGCAGGCTACAATTACATGAACTTAAAAACTCTTGCGCTATTAAAAACACGCATTTATTTTTCAGTAATACCAATATTGAGGTAATGCAATCTTTATTAAAAGAAGTTTACGTTGCTCAATATTTAGATTTTTAGCAGATTGAAAACTGCACTTCTGCTCCAAAAGCATTAACTTTGCTTAGCGTTGAATATGAATAACCTACACCAACTTATTTGGTATTAAAACAAAATCATATTCTTAACAATTTAACATTCATTAAAAAAACAGAGAAGTATGAATTATTTAATATTGATATCGTTATTCATTTTAGGCTGCGGAAACACCCCTCAAAATCAAGACACAATTCCGGAACACAAAACATTTAAAATAGCATCAAAGCAAGTTGGCGAAACAAGAGTAATAAACGTTTGGACTCCCCCAGAGTATGAAAACAGTACTGAATCATACCCTGTACTATATATGGCTGACGGAGGAATAAAAGAAGATTTTCCGCACATTGCAAATACCATTTCTAAATTAATAAGCAAAAAAAGTATACCGCCAATTATTCTTGTAGGTATTGAAAACACAGAAAGAGGAAGAGATTTAACAGGTTATTCCGAATCGGAATATGATGCTCAATATTGCCCTTTGACAGATGGTGCCAAAAATTTCCGTGCATTTATAACCCAAGAATTATTTAGTGAAATAAAAAAAAGGTACAGAATAACAACTAAAAACGGGCTTATTGGAGAATCGTTATCAGGGCTTTTTGTAATGGAAACTTTTATGAAAAATCCCGAATCATTTGATTTTTACATCGCTTTTGACCCTTCTTTATGGTGGAATGACCATTATTTGGTGAAAAATGCAAAGGATATTTTTGAAAAATTTCCTAACAAAGAAGTTAAACTATGGTTTGCAGGTTCAAGCGCAGAAGATATTTCGGAATACACAAATGAACTAAATAAGGTTTTAGAAAAAAATGCTCCAGATAAACTAAAATGGAAACATTCTGACGAACCAAAAGAGAAACATCATACAATATTTCGAGCAACAAAAGAAAAGGCTTTGAAATGGACACTAAATGATTAGAAGTAACCAAACACCAAAATTAGCTATATATGAATATTTTACACTTAACCTAAAAGGGAAATACTTTGAATAAACTACGCAAAATTTTCAATTATTATACCAATTAAAAAGAAAAAAGGACGGAAAAAATAGTTTTCTAAACCCCTTCATTAAGCTAAAATATTATAAAAAAAAATGCCACTACAATTTGTAGTGGCATTTTTTATATTAAAATATTCAATATAGCTTTACATGTAATCCTCAATTGGGTTACAGCTACAAATCAAGTTTCTATCACCGTACGCATCATCTACTCTACGTACTGCAGGCCAAAACTTATTACCAGCAATATACGGTAATGGAAAAGCGGCTTCTTGACGGGTATATGGTAAATCCCATTCATTAGCCGTTAACATAGCTTGTGTATGTGGTGCGTTTTTTAACACGTTATTTGCATCATCTTTTGTACAGGTTGCAATCTCTTTACGTATCGCAATCATTGCTTCACAAAAACGATCTAACTCTGCTTTATTTTCACTTTCAGTAGGCTCAATCATTAGTGTTCCTGCAACTGGAAAAGAAACCGTTGGTGCATGAAAACCATAATCCATTAATCGTTTTGCAATATCAACAACTTCAATACCGTTTTCTTTAAAATTACGACATTCAACAATCATTTCATGAGCTGCTCTGCCCATTTCTCCTGTATATAAAGTTTCATAATGTCCTTTTAAACGTTCTTTTAAATAATTCGCATTTAAAATCGCATTTTTAGTAGAGTTGGTTAACCCATTTGCTCCAGACATAGCAATATAACCGTAAGATATTAAACATGCCAATGCAGAACCCCAAGGTGCTGAAGAAATTGCAGTAATTGCTTTTTCTCCTCCCGTTTTTATCATTGGGTTTGTAGGTAAAAATGGTACTAATTGTGGTGCTACACAAATTGGCCCTACTCCTGGTCCGCCACCCCCATGAGGTATCGCAAACGTTTTGTGTAAGTTTAAGTGACAAACATCGGCACCAATAGTTGCAGGGTTGGTTAACCCTACTTGTGCGTTCATATTTGCGCCATCCATATATACTTGACCTCCATTGGTATGGATAATTTGTGTAATTTCTTGAATGGCTTTTTCATATACCCCATGCGTAGATGGGTAGGTTACCATTAATGCCGAAAGGTTTTCTTTATGTAATTCAGCCTTCTCACGTAAATCCGCTACATCAATATTTCCTTTTTCATCAGTTTTAGTAACCACTACTTTCATACCTGCCATTACTGCAGATGCTGGATTGGTGCCGTGAGCGGATGATGGTATTAAACAAATATTACGGTGCGCATTTCCTCTTGATAAGTGATATGCTCTAATTACCATTAAACCTGCTAACTCTCCTTGTGCCCCTGAGTTAGGTTGCAACGAAGTGGCTGCAAAGCCTGTAATTACGTTTAATTGTTCTTCTAAGTTTTTTAATACTATTTGGTACCCTTCTGCTTGATTTAAAGGCACAAATGGATGTATATTTCCCCAATTAGGATTACTTAGTGGCAACATTTCTGATGCTGCATTTAGCTTCATGGTGCAAGACCCTAATGAAATCATGGAATGATTTAACGCCAAATCTTTACGTTCTAATTTTTTAATATAACGCATCATTTCGGTTTCCGATTGATACGTATTAAAGATTTCATTATCTAAAAAAGAAGTATTTCTTGCTGTATTTCCTGAAATTACATCTTCAGTAGCAAAAGTAGTTATTGTATTTTCTTTAATATTAAATGCTTGTTCAAAACAATCTATAATAGCATTAATTTCAGCTAAGTTTGTTGTTTCATTTAACGAAATAGAAATGGTATTATCATCAACATAATTAAAGTTGATTTCATTTTTTTCTGCAACTTCACGTAATTTTTTAGCCTCTACTTTTACCGTAAGTGTATCAAAATAAGAAGTGTTAGTTTGCTCAAAACCTAATTTAGTTAACGCATTTGCTAAAGTTGTAGTTGCTTTATGAACGCTATTTGCTATAAACTGCAACCCATCTTTACCATGATAAACTGCATACATACCTGCCATTACAGCTAATAAAACTTGTGCGGTACATATATTTGAAGTCGCTTTTTCACGTTTAATATGTTGCTCACGGGTTTGCAATGCCATACGCAATGCAGTACCTCCATCAACATCTTTAGTTACTCCAATAATACGACCAGGAATGTTACGTTTATATTTTTCTTTAGTAGCAAAAAAACCTGCATGAGGACCACCATAACCTAACGGAATACCAAAACGTTGCGTAGTACCTACAACAACATCTGCCCCAAATTCTGCAGGTGCTTTTAATTTTACTAAGGATAAAATATCCGCTGCAACTGCTACTTTAATATCGGCAGCATTTGCTTTTGCAACAAAACTTGTATAATCATAAACTTGACCATGTTTTGCAGGATATTGTACAATTGCCCCAAAAAATTCGGAAGAAAAATCAAATTCTTCGTGATCCCCTACAACTAACTCAATTCCAATTGGAGTGGCTCTAGTTTGTAAAATAGATAGGGTTTGCGGTAAAATTTCTTGCGACACAAAAAACTTACATACATTAGCTTTCTTTTGTTTTCTATCACGCAAAGCAAATAACATACCCATTGCTTCTGCAGCAGCAGTACCTTCATCTAATAAAGATGCATTTGCCAACTCCATACCTGTTAAATCACAAACCATAGTTTGGTAATTTAATAAGGCTTCTAACCTACCTTGTGCAATTTCTGCTTGGTATGGTGTATATGCTGTGTACCAACCCGGATTTTCTAAAATATTACGTAAAATTACACTGGGTACAATTGCTTCATGATAACCCAAACCAATGTATGATTTGAATACTTTATTTTTTGCTCCTAACTCGGTAATATGATTTAAGTATTCATATTCACTGAATGCAGGCGCCAAATTTAAATCGGTTTTTAGGCGAATATCATCTGGGATAGTTTCTGTAATAAGTTGATCCATTGTGCTTGCGCCAATTGTTTTTAATAATTGCGCTTGTTCTTTTGGGTTAGAACCAATATGTCTTGTTTGAAATGATGTTGTGTTCATTATAATACATTGAGTTATTAAAAATATCAACAAAAATACAGAATAATTTTACAACTCACTAAATGTTTTACCAACTAAAAATAAGGATTATAAACAGATATCATTAAACAACCTATATTTACCTTAAAAAAGGTATTTTTGCAATATGAATATCCTTCAAAAAATTTTTGATTTTATACTTAATCATAGCATTTGGGTAGCAATATCCGTAGTTTGTTTAACACAAATTAGCAGCTTTAATTTAAACATTACTATTTCCAAAAACTTGCTGTTTTTTGTAGGATTCGGAACAATTGCTGGCTATAATTTCATTAAACACTACCAACCACAAAAAATACAACTTCACTTAAATATTGCAACAATTTTGAATGTAATTAGTACTTTACTATGTATGTATTTCTTTTTACAACTCAAAATAAATACGCAAATTGCAATTGTAATTCCGTTTTTAATCACACTTTTTTATGCAATACCATTTGGTAAAAAATCATTACGAAATTTAGCGGGACTAAAAATTTATGCCATTGCTTTTTGTTGGGTTTGGGTTACGGTTATACTACCCATTATTAATGCAGATGTTTTATGGAGTACAGCTGTTTTTTTAGAAATAGTTCAACGTTTTGTTTTTGTAATTGCCATTACGCTCCCTTTTGAAATTAGAGATGTTCAAGCAGATCCTGAAAATTTACACACCATACCACAACAATTTGGTGTAAATAACACAAAAATATATGGATTGTTTTTACTGATGATTTTCTTTTTCTTAACGTTTTTTAAAGATACTGTTCCGCATAAAAACTTAACTATTTTACCGCTTATCTTTTTGTGTAGTTTATTATTTATTATGCTTGCTAAAAAAACACAAACTAAATATTATTCCAGTTTTTTTGTAGAAGGAATTCCTATATTATGGCTATTATTATGGTTGATTTTGTAAGTGAACCTGCACTTTCCCTTTTAGCGCTTCTTTAGCTTTTTTAGGCATACATACTACTTCTTTTTCAGTAACTAATTTGGTTAAAGATTTATTTTTTTTAACGTATTTTTGAGTTACTCCACAATATAATAAACGAATATTTAAACGAATACGTTCCCATAAAGTAGATTCGTTATACTGTGATTTATCACATATAAATGATGCTTCTTCACAATTGATAAATATTTTACTTTTTTTTACTTCCACTTTTATTATTTATTTAAACCAACTTTAATTTAAACAATCCGCCAACGTTGTACGTGCTCTATGTATGATTACCCACAAGTTAGACGACGTAATATCATATTCATTACAAATGGCTTCTGTGTCAAAATTTTCAATAGTTTTTAACTTGAATATTTCAGCTTGTTTGGCTGGTAATTTCTCCAAACAATTATGTATAGCTAACCCTAACTCTTCATTTTCTATTTTTCCTTCCGCAGTTTTATCAAACGGATCTGCAACACGCTCTTCTAACCAATCACCTTCACTCTCATCATCTTTATAATTAATACGCACTTCTGCTTTACCTTTTATAGAATTTATTTTACGATAATGATCAATAATTTTTCTTTTTAAAATAGATACCAACCAAGTACGTTCCGCTGCTTCTCCTTTAAAGTTTTTAGCCGATTTTAATCCTGCAAAAAAAGTTTCTTGCACCAAATCTTGAGCAATATTTCTATCACTAACTCGTGTAACGGTATAGTTGAATAGATAATCGGCATAATTATCTATCCATAAATCCGGATTAAGTTGATGTTTGGGCATAGTTAGTTTCATTGTACTCAAATGTATGACATTAAGGCATACAACCACCATTCAAAAATCATTTTTAACAAAAAATTATGTTCCTATTGTAAAGGAATAAGAATAAAGACTTGATTATAACTCCTAAAAATATTTACAAAAGCAACTCTAAATAACTTCGTTTCCGTTATTTTTGTAATCTTATATCGTTTTATAGTATGATACAGAATAAAAAAGTACAGTTTCAAGATTTAGGTTTAAAAGATTATCAAGAAACTTGGGAATTGCAAGAACGCTTATTTAAAGCGGTGGTAGCTGCTAAAATTAAAAACAGGAGAGAAGAAACACAAACTCCTACTGAAAATCATTTTTTATATGTAGAGCACCCACATGTATACACTTTAGGTAAAAGCGGGAGTTTTGACAACTTATTATTAAACGAAAAACAATTAGCTGCAAAAGGTGCTACATTTTATAAAATAAACAGAGGTGGTGATATTACCTACCACGGACCTGGACAAGTTGTGGGTTACCCTATTTTAGATTTAGAAAATTTTTTTACCGATATACATAAATACTTGCGTTTATTAGAAGAAAGTATCATTTTAACTTTAGCAGAATACGGCTTAAAAACAATGCGCAGAGAAGGAGAAAC
>CAZSQD010000003.1:0-46176 GCA_964608925.1 uncultured Kordia sp. | reverse complement strand
TTTACTTTTTTTGCTCACTCGTAATCGCTACTCGTTACATTCCGATAGGAATCGGAAGAGCGGCAGCGGGGGGCTTTTTTGGCAAAGGCACTAAACGTATTCTACCGTAGTATTCTTCCTCATATTTACCTAAAATTATTTCATTAATTTTAGGGTTTTTAGAAGAGTAAATAACATCAAATTTATTACCTACACAACCAATACTTCCATCATCACATTTGAAATAACCAATTAAAGTTCCTCCTTTATATCTAACCCCTTTTACAAAAAATATATATTTAATTTCATATTGAGTTTTACTCGTATGATTAAAACTCAATATTTTTCCACTTGTATAAATACCGAATTGATTAAGTTGTAATTCTTTTTGATAAGTGTAAATGAATCCACCTATTAAAAACAATACCCCTAAAAGAACAGCTATTTTATCTTTCATAATCACTTTTCTGTTAGTTTATTGGAAATCATTTTAGTTCCTTGAGATTTAATTTTAATACCAGCTCTTTTCGGTAAACCAATCACAAACGTCCCTTCAGGCATGTTTTCATTTTCACCACTCATATTTAATTTAAAATTTAAAGCAATATACCGAATCCTTTTGGTTTTAAACTATATCCAGATGTAGATATCAATACAACTCCCGCACTAGTCTCTCCATTCCCATAAAGCATCCCAGTTCCATACTTTTCTGAAATCTCTAAACTTATTTTTCCATAAAACTTATAAAAATCTACTTTTGCCTCTGCTGAAAGTGTAACGTCTTTAAAAGAACCTTTATTTAAATATATTTCAAATTGCGTGTATTTTTGTGATATATCTCTAATTGTTTTTTCTGCTGAAATACTGGACTGCCTCTTACTAAACTCTTCTTGACTTGCAAATTCTTGAACTCCTGTTCCATTACTATATCCGATCGCGCAGATTTGCAATCCGTATTTACTACTAACTTCATATTAAAACAAAAGCACTTTTACCCTCTTCTAATTGACGCCGTAAATCAGAATTATTATTTATATAAATACTACAAAAAGAAATCCCAAACCAAACCAAAACGGATGGTAAAGTCTTTATACGGATAATTAGGTGCGCTATAAAACGTATTACCTGTAAAAACAGTATTTAACTGTTCGGCTTTTAAATAAATACGTGCATTACGCACTTTTGCATTTACAAACACATCAAATCTTGGATACTCACCATACTCTTTTGCTGTCTGGTTATAAAACTCACCCAAAAGCGGGTCATAAGCATTCATTTTATATTTTCCAAAGTAATTAAATATCACACCCGTTTGTAAAAATAAATTCTTTTTAAAGAAGGTGTTTTGATAATACAACGTATTCCTAATAATATATTTAGGCGTAAACAATGCAGGTACATTTTGTGTTACTTTTTGATATTGTAAAGTATTATCTATTACAAAATGACGTAAAAAACGCACTTCTTTTTGAAGGTTTACTTTTAAATAGGTAACCACATCAATTGTTTGATAGGGCTGCACTTTTCCTGCTGTATTTAACCCAAAATAAGTATAGTTATCAATAGTACTAAAACTTGCTGATAGGGTTGCATATTTTTTTGCATCTATAACACCACCTATTGTTTTTGTTTTTACATTTAAAAAATTAGGATTATACCAATTGTAATTTTTATAATCACTTTGATATAAACGATAGTTAAAATTTGGCAACGCATCTTTCAACGTAATTTTTGCGGCAATACTAATGCTGTCTTTTACTTGATATTTTACGCTAGCACCCAACACACTTCCACTATTTTGATTGGACAAATTGGCTTTAAAATTAGCCTGTATTTTCAGCTTACCATAGTTGTTTTTATATGCTGCACCATAAGAAGCAAACCCGCCTTTTAAACGATTAGGGATGTTTCCTGTAATTAAGTTTACAATACGGTTGTACCCATAATTATAATCGGTATAACCTATGTGCGCTGTAATTTCGCCTATTTTTTGTTTTGCAAACGATACATATCCTTGATTATAAAATTTCTCTAAACGTACTTCGTCATTAATTTTAGAAGAAAAAGCATCTCCAAAAAAAGCATTGGCAGTAGCTTGATCAAATTCATACTTTTTATCTTCCAAATTACTAATATGCCCTACATTTAAAACATAATTTACAATAGAGTCTTGTGGTTTAGTAACTTGATAATAATGGTTTATATAAAACCGTTTTGCTGATAATTTATTATCGGCATCTGTAAAATTCACTTCAAAACGAGAACGATCACTAAATTCGTCATTTTTATCTTCAAATTCAATAACACCTTGTGCATCAATACCGCCATTTTCTTGATGTGCAATACGCTGCATTACCACGTGTGCTTTTGCAAAATAGCGCTTATTTTTGGTGTTGTAATTTAACGAAAGTTTAAATTGACCTCCTTCTGTTTTTTCATGACGATATTTACCAATGGACCGCAACCCTTTATATGCCGCTGCAATATTAAAATTAGGGGTTGTATTTATTGTAAAAAATACATCGGCCAATTGCCCTTGTTCCATTGTTGTTTTAAAAAACACTTCGGTAAATGGTGTGGCTACATTATAATATTTAATTGCATTTACCTCAGCATAATCGACATGTTTTGCGCGTGCACCAAATAAAGAAAAAGTGTTTTTAGTATCCGAAAAATCATATCCTAACTGATTAAATACACGTCCTGCATTAGAAAAAGGTAATAATTCAAAATAATCTTTACGTAAGTAATTGTATTTATATTCTTTTTGAATACTTAACGTAGTATCAACATAAGTGGTATCCTTTGTTATAGAAATAAATTTATAATCCGTAGCTTTCGTATCTACTTTTATGACTTTGGTTGTTTTGGAATCTCCTCCAACGTGCCTGTTTGAAAAACCTCCAGTATCTTTAGTTAATACTTTTCCGTCATCAGATAAGGTAGCTTTTCTAGGTATTTTTTGCGCATTTACATTTGCAACACTAAAAAAAACAACAAATAATATATATAAATACTTCACACTTTTAATTTTTAATCGCGGGGCAATAGCCCAAAAAACCTATAATTACCAGATGTATTACATCTAAGTTGAATAAAATACTTTACCAGAAAATGAGATGCTTATACTTAGTAATTTTATTCAAGATACAAATGTAAGTGAAATAAAAAAAATAGCATTCTTTTTATACCAAATTTAACGATAAGGTGTTTTGTTAATAATGGAAATATTTATGTAGTATAAAAATACAGGCGTAACAAGCTTGTATTGAGTATAATTTTATTTACCGATTAATATATGACAAGTAGGGCAGTAAAAAGCACTGGACTTTAAACCTTGCACTTAGCCAAATATAAATATTTTGTTTTTAATTTTTTCATCTTTAAAAGCCAAATTTTATATTTAGCGGTGTTGGTAAATAGCACTGGACTTTCGTCATCCATCAAACGCCCTATTTGCTATATATAGTGTTATCAGATTTTTTTTCAAGTACTTTAAATGTATATGCACCTTCCAAAGAATCCGTCTCTTTATTATATATCTGCCAGTCAAAAATATCTTCTTTAAAAAAGCCAATTGTTGCTCCTTCTTTGAATTGTGTAATCAGTTCAGGTTTAGTAATTAAAACGCCCATAAAATGTTCCTCATCATATCTCTTGAAATCAGAAACCCATAAGTATTCAACCGTTTCTCCTTCAACAACCTTGATGTAGGCTCCATATATTTCTTTCTGTGACCTTTTCTCTGTAGCACGTAATATAAATTCGGTTAATGTCTCTTTAGCATTAGCAAAGGCTTTTTCCATTTTCAGATCTTCTCTGTCGATCAAAATCAATTCGCCTTCACTCTGCGCTTTAACGAATACAGAGGTCAGTAGAAACATTATTATAATACTTAGTTTTCTCATTTGTATATTTCTGATAACTATTATAAGATAAACAATCGTTTCAATGCTGTTTATTATTAGATAGGTAAAGTTAGGTAAAAAAAAGGAGAATGTCAAGTGTTGTAAAAAGAAAAGGGTTTACTAAAAAATAGTAAACCCTTTAAAAACATTGTGTTATTTTTTTACACCAACATGGTTACTGGGTTTTCAATATATTCTTTTAATGTTTGTAAAAACTGTGCTCCTGTTGCTCCATCAACTGTACGATGATCACAAGCTAAAGTTAATTTCATAGTGTTACCTACTACTATTTGACCGTTTTTAACTACTGGTTTTTCAACAATAGCACCTACTGATAAAATTGACGAGTTAGGTTGGTTTATAATAGATGTAAAACTTTCAATACCAAACATTCCTAAGTTAGATATGGTAAATGTACTACCATCCATTTCTTGTGGTGTTAACTTCTTTTGTCTTGCACGCACTGCATAATCTTTTACCTCTGCACCAATTTGTGGTAAGGTTTTTTCATTTGCAAATGGTACAACTGGCACAACTAAGCCATCCTCAACTGCTACTGCAACACCAATATTAACATGATGGTTTAACTGTATGTGCGTATCAAACCATTGTGAGTTTACTTGTGGATGCTGTTTTAATGCTAAAGCACATGCTTTAACAATCATATCATTATAAGATATTCTTACATCTGGCAAGGTATTGAATTGTTTTCTGAACGCCATTGCATTCTCCATATCAAACTCTACATTTAAGTAGTAATGTGGTGCTGTAAATTTAGATTCTCCTAACCTACGTGCAATTACTTTACGCATTTGCGAATTGGTAATATCTTCTGTTTTTTCTTCCCCTGAAGGAACAAAAACACCCACATTTGCTGCGCTTGCATTTGGCGTATAATTTTCAACATCTTTTTTAATGATTCTTCCGTTTTCACCAGAACCTTTAAGTGTTGCTAAATTAATACCTTTATCATTTGCTATTTTTTTAGCGAGTGGCGATGCAAAAATTCGAGCAGAATTACTTACTACTACCTTATTTTCTTGTTTTTTAGGAGCCACAACCGCTTTTTTAGGCGCTTCTTTTTTCACGGCTTCTTTTGGTGCTTCTGTAGTTTCTTTTGTGTAGTTTTTTGCTAAAGCTGCAACATCAGTTCCCGCAGGCCCAATAATTGCTAAAACACTATCAACTGGAGCGGTTTCACCTTCTTGTAATCCTACATATAAAAGTGTGCCTTCCTGGAAAGATTCAAATTCCATTGTAGCTTTATCGGTTTCAATTTCCGCTAAAATATCACCTTCTGCTACAGTATCACCTATTTGTTTTAACCAAGAGGCAACAGTACCGTCCGTCATGGTATCACTTAAACGTGGCATAGTAACTACAGTTACTCCTGCTGGTATTTCAATAGTTTTTGTTGCTACTGGAGCTACAGCTTCTATTTTAGTATCTTGTGATGCAGTTACTGGTTTTCCGTTTAATAATGCTGATATATCTTCTCCTGCTTCACCAACAATAGCTAACAATGTATCTACTGGAGCGGTTTCACCTTCTTGCACACCAATGTGCAACAAAACACCTTCATGAAAAGATTCAAACTCCATTGTAGCTTTATCGGTTTCAATTTCCGCTAAAATATCACCTTCTTCAATTTTATCTCCTACTTGCTTCAACCATGTTGCCACAACACCTTCTTCCATCGTGTCACTTAAACGCGGCATATTAATTACTGTTGCCATATCTTATAATTTATGGGGGATGAATGGATAATCTTCTTGATCGTAAACCATATCGTACATTTGTGAAACTTCTGGATAAGCGGATGCTTCTGCAAATTCCTCACACTCTTTTACTAATGCTTTTACATTTTTATCAATAATAGCTAGTTCCTCTTGAGTAGCATATTTGTTTTTCAAGATAATATCTTTAGTGGTTTTTATTGGATCTATTTTTTTGTACTCTGCTACCTCATCTTTTGTACGATAATGTTGTGCATCAGACATTGAGTGACCTCTAAAACGATACGTTCTCATTTCTAAAAAAGTTGGTCCGTTACCCTTACGAGCGTGTTCCATTGCAATATCCATTTCTTTAGCAACTGCAACTGGATCCATCCCATCAACTGGTCTACATGGCATTTCATATCCTAAACCTAATTTATAAATATCAGTATGGTTTGCGGTTCTTGCTACTGATGTTCCCATTGCATACCCATTGTTTTCAACAATAAACACAACTGGTAATTTCCACAACATTGCCATATTAAAAGTTTCATGTAATGACCCTTGACGTGAAGCTCCATCACCAAAATAACATAAGGTAACTGCACCTGTATTGTGATATTTATCACCAAATGCCATACCTGCGCCTAATGGTATTTGACCACCTACAATACCGTGACCTCCATAAAAACCTTTTTCTTTTGAAAAAATATGCATTGAACCTCCCATTCCTTGAGATGTACCAGTAACTTTACCATACAACTCTGCCATAATACGTTTAGGATCTACTCCCATACCAATTGGCTGTACGTGATTACGATATGCGGTTATCATTTTATCTTTTGATAAATCCATAGCGTGTAATGCTCCTGCTAAAACAGCTTCTTGACCGTTATACAAGTGTAAAAATCCTCTAACTTTTTGCTGAATATAAACAGCGGCAAGCTTGTCTTCAAATTTTCTCCAAAACAGCATGTCTTCATACCATTTTAAATAGGTGGCTTTGGTTATTTTTTTCATATCTTCTAATTGAAGTTTGTAAATAGTTTTTATTGTATGAAAGGTACAAGTGTACAAAAGTAATCTTTCAAAATGAATAAAAAAATAGTTTGCAAAAAAAGTGCATTCTTTTATGAATTTTTCATAAAAAATACGCTTATCTGAAAATTATGTAAAAAGATGTGATTATAAGTGTTTTTTATCAAAAGAAAGGGGTAATAAATCAGAAAGTGAATTGGATTTCATAATTTCACCTTCTTCCCCCATAAAATAGATTTCTATATTTTCATCTTGCTTACTTTCATACTCTGAAATTGCTTGCCTACATGAACCACAAGGAGGTATTGGCTTTAGCACTTTATGCGTTTGTGAAGTTGCTGTAATTGCCATTGTTTTTATAGCAACATTTGGATATAAAGCACCTGCTTGAAAAATAGCAACACGCTCCGCACACAACCCTGTTGGGTATGCCGCATTTTCTTGATTTGAACCAATAACTACCGCCCCATTTGCTAATAAAATTGCTGCGCCTACATTAAATTTAGAGTATGGTGAATACGCAGTATTACGCGCTTTTATTGCTGCTTCCATAAGACTAAAAACAGCTGACGGAAGTTCCGAAAGCTGTTCATACACTGTGAAAGTGGTATTTATTTTTAGTTGTTTCATATTTATTAGCTAAAAAATCAGGTGTTTTATTTAAGCTATTTACACTTTAACAAACTCCTTTTATGTAAGAGGTTAAGTCATTTTATGTGATTTCAACATATAATATTGAAAAACTACATCAAATTTGGCTATCATCCCGTGATTATAGGTTAAATGCTAATGAAAAACGTAATGTATTTTCTAAAGGACTTGGCACTTTTGATGCTGTAATTAAATACGAAATATCAATATTAATTACATTATATTTAAATCCTGCTCCTAAAGAGAAAAACTTACGAGCCCCTTTAGTTTCTGCTTCATTAAAATATCCTAAGCGAAAAGCAAAAGCTTCTTGATATTGGTACTCCGCACCTACTGAATAGGTAAATTCTTCTATTTCCTCTCCAAAACCTCCTGGAGCATCACCCCATGATGAAAATATTGCTGACGCAAAACTTACATCAGGATCTTCACCTTCTATTATTACATTATTATTCAGCACTGTCTCTCCTCCATCTAATTGACCATTACCATTAGTATCAGTAAATTCCGTTCCATAAATTGGTGGTGTTGGCACTAATAATTTGGTAGTTTCTAAGGTTACTGCAATTGTATTTGCTTCATCTAAAACAAAGTCAAAACCTGCTCCTAAACGGAATATGGTAGGTAAAAAATTATCCTGACCACCGTCATCATATTTAATTTTTGGACCTAAATTTTGTATAGCTACACCTGCACGCCATTTACCATTAAAGGTGTTATACGCTTTTTCTTCTGATTGATAATACGCTCCTAGATCTACCGCAAAACTAGTTGCTGCTTTTCCGTCAGAATTTCCAACTGTTTTACCTATACTTAAATCTGATCGTAAATATTTTAAAGCAACACCTGCTGAAATGTTATCACTTAATTTTAAAGAGTATCCTAAATCCAAAGTAAACTCATTTGGCTTTTCTATACTTAAATCTTGACCTGTATTATCTGTAAATTGAATTTCTCCTAAACTAAAGTATCTAAAACTTGCAGAAACTGCACTTCTTTCAGTTAATTTATTATAATACCCAACGCTTCCTAAAAAAATATCATTTACCAATTTGGTTAAATAAGGCGTATAACTAACACTTACTCCTTGTTTTTCTTTTGCAAAAGCATATTTTGATAAGTTCCATTGTTGTGAAAAAGCATCTGGAGTTGTTGCTACCCCTTGATCTCCCATACCTGCTGCTCGGGCATCTGCTGCTATTAATAAAAATGGCGCTCCTGTTGTAATTACTCTTGTGTCAGTTGTATTTGGCACTACTGTTTGTGCATTAACTTTTATTGCAAAAAGTGTTATTATGGTTACTATAATATGTTTTTTCATTGAAAATTTTATTATTTAATTTATACAAATATAATTTTTTATTACAATTTCACCAATTTTTCGAACTTAACTGCCGTTTTATTGGTTAAAGGGTCTTTTACACTTAACTTATAAACATAGACGCCTTTTCCTATTTTATCTCCAAAATCATCTTTACCATTCCAAGTTATGCTTCTGGATAACGAAGTTTTATCAAACTTATTGCTTGACGCACTTGTACCTCTAATGGTTTTTATTAATTTACCTGAAACGGTATAAATTTGCACCATAATATCCAATTCTGATGAACTGTTGTGATTGAACCAAAACTCAGTATAATTTACAAAAGGATTTGGGTAGTTTAACACTTTCTCTAATACCAACTCATCATTTTGATTGACTACCACAAATTGGATTTCCGTAGTTGCCGAATTATTATAGGTATCCCACCCCTTTAATGTTAATGTATGTAAACCAGTTTCTAAATTACGTAATTGATAACTTACTTTTCCTTTTGTAAAATCATTAGGCTCAGTTTCATAATAATCATTTAAAATAATTGGAGTTGCCTCATTACCATCTAAAATTGCGGTAATATCATGCCCAATACCACTAGCTGTATTAATCCCATTATCATCTGTCAATTTTAATAATAATACAGGTGATTCATTAGTCGTACCACCAGACACAAAACTTTCATCATTCATCCATGCAAAAATTTCTGGAGGCAAATTATCTGCTGGTGCATTTACATTTAACCCTCCTACTTTTATGGTATTACTATACCCCGTCTGATCTATAAGCGCATTAGTCTCTTTAGCATAAAAGCTTATACGCCCGTCACCTATAGGTATTAAAATATCACGAGGCACTACAAATTCAAATTCAAAAACACCATTAACAACCGTTGCTTGTCCTGTGAATATTTTTTCTCCTAAAGTATTGTAATTTAAAATTATTAACCCTCCAGCGTCGTCTGTTGTACCGTCATTTCCTAAAGTAGAACGAGTTTGGTTTTTATCAAAAACAATTGTAGAAAGTAATCCGTTATATCCTGTTAATACATTTCCTGAAGCGTCTACCACTTCTCCTGTTATTTTAACTCTATCCAGTGCCTCTAAAACATCTACAGCTGGATCCGTAATAGCAACATCATTTATTTTAGTTAATTTTATTTCTGGCTTAGGTATTGCTAATTTTAAAGCAGGATCTCCTATTGAAAAAACAACTCTACGCAAACTATTACTCACTTCATTTTTAGCCAAACGTAATGCCTCTCCATTTGATACGTATCCTGTATTATTGAAATCAAACAAGTGCTTACCTAATTTTTTATTCATATCTATCCCTAAAAAAGTATGAATTTCTCGTACTGTTGTAAATAATGAGATTGCACCTCCTGTTGGGTTTAAATACAATACTTCACCCGCTGTTAAACGGTGTGGATTATCAAACCTTGTAAACTCACAAGTGATAGTTATAAAGGTATTGTACCTACAAATATTTGTTAAGCTTTCGGCATGATTTTTTTGAAAATATCGCTCATGCCCTAAACCGTCTTCTCCTCCATGACCAAAATAACTAACTACTAAACTTCCTAATTCAATATTATTTAAAATGGCTTCGGTTACTTGCGGATACAACTCACTCCCTGCAGAACTTTGTTGCGCATAAGCATCTGAATGCAGTTTTACCATATTTACAAAAGGGCGGTTTAGTACAATGTCATCTGCTAAATCATTTAATTCTAACTGTAATATTTTTTCCCATGCATGATCTACATCATCCGAAACAATTACCATTTGATTACGCCATTTACCATAGGATTCTTTTTCATAGTACTGACGTACTTTAGTAACCATTTGGTTTGCCTCGGTAACGTTGGAAGCTATAATTCTACCCACCGCAACATCTAATTGATCTGAAGCACTCATTGCTCCTTCCGTATCATCTAACATTCCAAAATAATCATCTGAAATATAAGAAGATATTAAACTATAACTTGGATAGGTATGATAGGATGGCACAAAATTATGATTGGGCGTTTCCCTCCCTTTCATGTCATAAGAAGCATCTCCAAAAAAACATACATATTTTAATGGGTCTGTTATTGCATTATCATATACGTAACGTATAAAGTTACGTATAGCACCAATGTCCTGACTTCCCGTATTAAATTCTTTATAAATATCCTTTAGCGTAATTACCTTTACATGCAAACCTCTATATTGTTTATTAACTTGCGCTAATGCTTGTGCTTGTGCTTTAAATAGTGTTGGTGTAATTATTAGATAATCAACATCTTGTTGTTGCCCATTATCATTTAAAAATACGGTTCCTTTTAAATTTAAATTACTTACATACGCATCATCAATAGCAGGTATATAATAATTTGAAGCTACTGCTACATATTTTCTCACCTCTCCCATAGTTGATTTAAAAGAAAAAGCATTTGCTCCATTATTTTCTTTTGCGGTAACATTAAATTTATCGGTAATATCCCAAACTTCTAAAACAGAAGCTGCATTACTAATAACATATTCCCCTACACCAGACTGTGTGGCAACAGTATTATTTTGGAACAAAAATTGCCCCCCTAAAGAAGTTAAATTAGACACCGCTTCTATAGATATGTAATCCAAATATGCGTTTGCACTTGGATTTCCATTGTTATTATAATTTAATCTTACTGCTAAGTCTGACGCATTTACCGTAAAACTATTTACAAAACTATTTCCTCTAGCTAAACTAAAAGCATCTATTGCTGCATAACTTACTGTAGCCAAAGAAACTCCATTTAATTCCACATTCATACTTGTATTATTTGCTGCAGTGGCAGCAGTAACAACTTTTATAGTTACTGGCTCTGACACATCTATTTTAGGGAAGCTAAAATTAAAAGTTTGACTACTATTAACATCAAACTCTTCCCCAAACCATTGACGTCCTAAATGCACAATGTTTACCTGATCTGCTTCATGAAATTTATATTCATGAAATTTAGTTATTGTAGTTATTGCTGCAGGTGATGGCTCTATTAAATTACTAATACGCTTACCCAAATTAGCACCTATATTAACATAATAATATGTTTTATTGTGATATGGATTTATATTTGTTTTGTTAACACTATCCCAACCATAAGCACTTTCGGCATAAAACAACAAATAATCATTCGTATCAAAATTACCATCTGCTTCACCAATAAATTTTACTGCATTTTCAGTAACATCAAACTCATTTACATTCGCATTTGCTAACGGTATTGCTTTACCTCCATTACCAAAAATTCTAATATTTTTAGGATTTACATTATTTACATCAACCCCTAAAGCAGAAAAGAAATTTTTATCTAATTTAAAAACTCCTGTTTTATTTATATAGAACTTAAACCATTGACCCGTAGCCAACACTGAGTTTGAAATTATTGGTGGTGGAGTTGAAAAAGAACGATTAGAGCCCGTATTATTTTGAGTAAACGAAACCGTAATTGATATTACTTTTTTAAACTGTCCGTTTTGTTTTACAATAGGGTTAAATTGTAAATACATTCCTTTTTTACTACGTGCTTTGGTGTTTTTAACCTTTATATTAATATCGGAAACAATTAATTTTGTATTGTAACTTTTTAGCTGTTCGATAGAAATGGAAGCATATTTAATTTCATCAATCAGGATATTATTTTCATTAATCGCATAATTTAAAGGAACATTAGCTGCAAAAATTACAGTCTTCAAATCTTCATTATACACAAAGTTTTCTGACTGAAAACCATGTATTGTTTTTCCAATTTTATTTTGATATGTAGTAGGTATCTCATTTTTCCAAACCAAATTAAACTGTTTTTGTTGCGCAAAAATAGTGCTTAAAAAAGTAAAGAAAAGGATAAAAGTAAAGGTCTTATTTTTATTCATGCTATGTAAACGTATTGTATTTAATTTTAGTGCAATGTTTTATTAATTTTCAAAAGTAAGCAATATAATCATTATATATGTCGTTATATGACAACAGAATCGGTAAGATTATAATTATTTCAATAAAAACATTGCAATATTATGTATATTTATTATATTGCGCACTTTAACTCTATTTGTTAATCAATTACAATATAAGCATGAAAAAGAATTTAGTCCGCAAAATCTTAATAGTCCTAACTATTTTTAGCACGACAACAAGTTGTAAAAAAGGAAACAAAGGTGGCTCAAGAGCTACGGGTTGGGCAATCAACTCAAAAGAAGGTGGTTTTCAATATAACACCAAATATAAAGAACAAGAAACTGCTCCAGGTTTAGTTTTTGTTGAAGGAGGTACTTTTACAAAAGGTAAAGTAAAAGATGACCCAATGCACGATTGGAACAACTCACCAAACCAACAACATGTACAATCATTTTACATGGACGAATCTGAGGTAACCAATATTATGTATATGGAATACTTAGATTGGACTAAAAAAGTATATCCGCCAGAAAATGAAAATTTTAGAGAAATTTATGATGGTGTTGTACCTGATACATTAGTTTGGAGAAATCGTCTAGGTTTTAACGAAGTAATGGTAACAGAATACTTACGTCATCCAGCATACCAAGACTACCCTGTAGTTGGTGTTAACTGGGTACAAGCCAATCAGTTTTGTGTTTGGAGAACGGATCGTGTAAACGAAAGTGCTTTAGAGAAAAACGGATATTTAAAAGAAGGTGCTAAAATTACTGATGTAACTGCAGATAGCAACTTTAGCACAAACACATATATTATTTCACCAACATCTACTTATGGTGGTAATGAAGAAATTTTAAATGGTGGTAAAAAAGCTAGTAAAAATCCTATCACTAATGCTGACGGAGAAGAAATTAACATTTACGCTACTCGATCTTCAGGAATCATTCAACCAGACTATAGACTACCTACTGAATCAGAATGGGAGTTTGCTGCTTTAGGAATGTCAGAATTAAGAAGCTATAACGTACACCGTGGTAGAAAAAAATACCCATGGAACGGGCAATATACTCGTTCAGGATCAAGAGCAACTAGAGGAGATCAAAACGCCAATTTTAAACAAGGTGATGGTGATTATGGTGGTATTGCCGGGTGGAGTGATGATGGAGCTGATATTACACAAATAACTCGTTTTTACGAACCTAATGATTATGGCTTATATGACATGGCAGGTAATGTTGCTGAATGGGTTGCTGATGTTTACAGACCAATAGTTGATGATGAATATACTGATTTCAATTACTATAGAGGTAACGTATACACTAAAAATAAAATTGGAGAAGATGGGAAAGTAGTATTAATTACTGCAGATTCTATTGGATATGATACTTTACAAAACGGAAAAGTTGTTGCAACTGTTTTACCAGGACAAATTGCTCAAGTACCCGTTGACGAGAATGAAACTTATTTACGTACTAACTTTAGTAAAGCAAACCAAATTAACTTTAGAGATGGTGATAAAGCCTCTTCAAGATATTTTGATCAGGGTAATAGTGATGATGAAGGCGAAGAAGAAGCTGGATCTGACAACATGTATAACTCTCCTAAACATAGTGTACGAATGGACTCTTTAGGAAACATGATTAAAGAATATGATACTTCTAACAAAAGAACTTCCCAAATTAACGATCAAATTAGAGTTTATAAAGGTGGTAGTTGGAAAGATAGAGAGTATTGGTTAGATCCTGCAGAAAGAAGATTTTACCCTCAAGATATGGCTACTTCTTACATTGGATTTAGATGTGCAATGTCAAGAGTAGGTTCAAAAACAAAAGGGCCAAGAAAATCTCCAAGCGGAAAATAATACTTTTTCAAAAAAACAAAAAAAGCCCTATTTTTAGGGCTTTTTTTTGGTAAAAACAGAACATATTATGCTTTCAGAAATTTACGAATTATTTAAAAATAGTACTGGCATTAGTACTGATACCAGAACCGTTAAAAAAGGAAATTTATTTTTTGCTCTAAGTGGTGATCATTTTAATGGAAATAAATTTGCACAACAAGCAACAGTAAAAGGAGCAACATTTTGTATAATTGATGATGCTAATTTTAAAACAGAGCACACCATTTTAGTACCTAATACTCTAAAAACATTACAGCAATTAGCAAAACACCACCGCCAACAATTAAATATTCCAATTATTGCCTTAACAGGCAGTAACGGAAAAACCACCACTAAGGAATTGATAAATACAGTACTTAGTAAAAAATACCAAACCACAGCTACTATTGGTAATTTAAACAACCATATTGGCGTACCATTAACCCTACTTACCATGACAAAGGATACCGAAATAGGCATTATAGAAATGGGCGCTAATCATCCTAATGAAATAGCCTTTTTAGCTAACATAGCTAACCCAAACTTTGGGTATATTACCAATTTTGGAAAAGCCCACTTAGAAGGTTTTGGAAACTTAGAAGGTGTCATAAAAGCAAAAAGCGAACTATATAACTACTTACGAGACAATCAGAAAATAGCATTTATAAACGCTGATGACCCAAAACAATTACAGCAATCAAAAGGTATCAAAAAAGTTACTTTCTCTGAAAATGGGAATAGTGACCTACAAATACAGCTAGCCAGCGCAAACCCAAACGTTACTATTATTTACAATCAATTAGAAATTAACAGTAACTTAATTGGTAATTATAATTTTACTAATATAGCAGCTGCAATTTGCATAGGAAACTATTTTAAAGTAGAAAACAACAGTATTAAAGACGCTATTGAAAGTTATTACCCTACCAACAATCGGTCACAAATTATCAATCAAAATGGACATCAAATTATATTAGACGCTTATAATGCAAACCCAACCAGCATGATGGTTGCTTTGGAGAGTTTTAAAAGTTTACCTGCAAAAAACAAAGTTTTATTTTTAGGTGATATGTTTGAGTTAGGTAATAGTAGCAATACAGAACATCAAATTATAGTAGATTATCTACACACCATAAAAAACACTACCATCTATATTATAGGAGAACACTTTAAAAATACAAAAAATACAAAAAATATCATTTCATTTACCGACTTTGAAACCTTCAAAAATAATTTTAACACTAAACTAAAAAACAATAGCACTATTTTAATAAAAGGATCAAGAGGGATGGCATTAGAGCGTATTTTAAAACTCATCACGGGGCGATAGCCCAAAGGATCAATAAAACTAATACCAATTAAATTTAAAGGTGCTCATAAGTAAATTGAATTATTTTAAATTTTAATTGGTATAACACCTCGAGGAGATTTATTACAACAAACAGTGCTATTATTTCTATCTTAAATTACAATTAATGACCAAACTTCAATACATACAAGAAACTACCAAACTACCCTTAAAAAGCATTCAAAACACCGTACAACTGTTAGATGAAGATGCTACTATTCCGTTTATTTCTCGATACAGAAAAGAAATGACTGGTAATTTAGATGAAGTTCAAATTGGTGAAATTGTAAAATATAAATTAGAATTTGAAACCGTAGAAAAGCGGAAAATCACTATTTTAAAAACTATTGAAGAACAAGGATTATTAACTGTAATTTTACAGGAAAAAATACAAAAAACAACTTCTTTAACTGTTTTAGAAGACATATACCTGCCTTTTAAAAAGAAACGCAAAACCAAAGCAAGTGTAGCACGAGAAAACGGATTAGAACCCCTTGCTAAAATAATATTACAACAACAAGATCAAAACATTGAGCGTACCGCAACACGTTTTATAAAAAACAATACAAACAGTGTGGAAAATGCTCTGGAAGGCGCAAGACATATTATTGCAGAATACATAAATGAACACGAGTGGGTGCGCAAAAAAATTAGAACTCTCTACCAACGTAGTGCTGCAATTTCTACCACCGTAATTGCTAAACAAAAAACAACCGATAAAGCTCAAAAATATCGCAACTATTTTGATTGGGAAGAAGCTTTACACAAAACTCCATCTCATCGTTTATTAGCAATTTTAAGAGCTGAAAAAGAAGGAATTGTACGTGTGAAAATTGAAGCTCCCAAGGAAAAAGCATTAGACACAATTGATGAAATCATTATCAAAACCAATGTAGAATCTTGCACCAACCAAATATTTATGGCTATTGAAGATGCATATAAACGTTTACTACAACCCGCAATTAGCAATGAAGTTTTAAAGGCAGCCAAATTAAAAGCTGACGCAAAAGCCATTACTGTTTTTGCTACCAATTTAAGACAGCTTTTATTAGGTGCTCCGTTGGGCGAAAAACGAATTTTAGCGCTAGACCCTGGCTATAGAAGTGGCTGTAAAGTAGTATGTTTGGCAAAAAATGGTGACTTACAAGAACACGGTGTCATTTACCCACATGCACCACAAAAACAAATAGTAGCCGCTTCCGAAACAATAAAAAATTTGGTTAAAAAACACCTAATAGAAGCCATTGCAATTGGTAACGGTACCGCATCTCGTGAAACCGAAAGTTTTATTAAAAACATTTCCTTTACACATAGCGTAGAAATTTTTGTAGTCAATGAAGCTGGTGCATCCGTATATTCTGCTTCTAAAATTGCAAGAGAAGAATTTCCAAATGAAGACGTAACAGTACGTGGAGCAGTTTCAATAGGTAGGCGATTAGCAGATCCGCTTGCGGAATTGGTTAAAATTGACCCCAAATCAATTGGTGTAGGACAATACCAACATGATGTAGATCAAAACCAACTGAAAACCGAATTAGACACCGTAGTAATGAGTTGCGTAAATAGTATTGGCGTAAACGTAAATACCGCAAGCGCACCACTATTAAGTTACGTATCAGGCATTGGAAACACTATTGCACACAATATTATAAAGTACCGCACGGAAAACGGAAGTATTCCTACCTTGATTGCACTAAAAAAAGTACCTCGCTTAGGCGCAAAAGCCTTTGAGCAAGCAGCAGGTTTTTTACGTATTCGTGATAGCAAAAACCCATTAGACAACACATCTGTACACCCTGAGCGTTATAAATTAGTTGCAGAAATGGCAAAAAACCAACAAGTTTCCGTAAAAAATTTAATAGGCAACACGACCCTTTTATCGCAATTAAAATTACAAAAATATTGTACCGAAAGTGTTGGTTTACTAACACTTCAAGATATCATTTCAGAATTAAAAAAACCCGGTATTGATCCTCGAGAAAAAGCAAAAGCATTTAGTTTTGATGAAAACTTACAAAAAATAGAAGATGTAAAAACAGGAATGAAAATCCCCGGTATTATCAATAATATTACTAATTTTGGATGCTTTGTAAATATTGGCCTCAAACAAAGTGGATTGGTGCATATTTCAAAATTATCAAACAAATTTATTTCGGACCCCAATGAAGTTGTTAAACTCAATCAGCAAGTTTGGGTAACGGTTGTTGAAGTAGATTTAAGTAGAGGGCGCATACAATTGAGTATGGTAGAATAAAAAACCTTCCTGTTTTTTTTAGGAAGGTTTTAAAAATATCACGAATTTTATGCCTTTCACAAAAAAGGTATAAAAAATAATTTTTAGAATGCTATACTAAAAAAAATAGCAGTTTACTCTTTTGAATCATCTACTTTTTTTGTCTCCTCTTCCTCTTCTTTGGTTGCCTTTTTAAATTCTTTAATACCGCCACCAAGACCTTTCATTAATTCAGGAATTTTCTTTCCTCCAAATAATAATAATATGGCCAAACCAATAACAATATATTGCCAAGGACCTACAAATAAAAATATACTTAATGAAATCATAATTTTTTTAATTTTAGAGTACAAATTTAATAAGAATTCATTAAAAACTACGTTAAAATTTAAAATTATGTAATTTTGCATCACAATGGAAGCAAAAAAAAGGAAATTAAAGGAGAAGTTAGTTGATAAATACCGTTTGGTAATTTTAAATGATAATACTTTTGAAGAAAAGTTATCAATCAACTTAACACGTTTAAATGTATTTGTATTAGCAGGTTTTAGTATAATTACACTAATTACACTAACTACATTACTAATTGCACTAACGCCACTACGTGAATATATTCCTGGTTATTCCTCAACGGCATTAAAAAAGAAAGCGCTCTTTTTAACTGAAAAAACAGACTCACTAACATTGGCTTTAAAGGTCAACAAAAAGCAATTAAATAGTATTCGCAATATTTTATTAGGAAATACAACCTCTGAAATTCCTGAAAAAGTAACTGTAAACGGAACATCTGAAGAGAAATTTAATGCCATACCAACATCCTTAAAAGATTCATTATTACGAGAAGAAGTTGCTAAGGAAGATAAATATAATTTATTTACTGCAGATAGAACAAATACTAATTTTGTATTATTCGCCCCTGTAAAAGGAACAATTTCTGAAGGTTTTAATACCGAAAAAAAACATTACGCAATTGATATTGTGGTTGCAGAAAATACGCCTGTAAAATCAGTAGCTGATGGTACCGTTATTTTTGCAGAATGGACTGCCGAAACGGGGAATGTAATTATTATAAAACACGCAAATCAACTATTATCAGTTTACAAACATAATGCGAGTTTAAACAAAGTACAGGGAGATTTAGTAAAATCAGGAGAAGTTATTGCTTTTTCCGGAACAACTGGTGAGTTATCAACAGGTCCGCATTTACATTTTGAATTATGGAGTAACGGTTACGCATTAAATCCCATTAATTTCATCGACTTTTAATCGCGGGGCGATAGCCCATCCCGATAATTATCGGGAGGTTTAATTCCCCTGATGTTCTGCATCAAAAGTTATTAAAAATGAAGCTTAATACCTCGATATGAGGAGGTATAATTTATTAAAAAAACAAATCAACTTTTTGAATATCATTTATGAAATCATTAAAATCAATTTTAGCCTTACCCTTTGCGTTACTTGTAAAACGTAACATGAATAAATGGATGAGTCAACCTATTGCTACGCAAAAAAAAGTATTTGAGCATTTAATTAGCTCCGCAACTTCAACTGAATTTGGTAAGGACCATAATTTTATTAGTATTAATAATCATAAAGATTTTGTAAAAAATGTACCCGTACGAGATTACGAAGCACTTCGCCCGTATGTAGACCGAGTAGTTGCTGGTGACGAAAATATTTTATGGACAGGCAAGCCACTTTATTTTGCCAAAACCAGCGGCACTACTTCTGGAGCAAAGTATATTCCAATTACTAAAGAGTCAATGCCCACACATACCACTGCTGCCCGAAATGCAATTTTGTGTTATATGGCAGAAACCAAGAATACTAGTTTTGTAAATGGTAAAATGATTTTTTTACAAGGAAGCCCAATTTTAACTTTGCAAAACGGAATTAACTTAGGGCGCTTATCTGGTATTGTTGCGCATTATGTTCCTAAATATCTGCAAAAAAACAGATTACCAAGTTGGGAAACCAATTGTATTGAAGACTGGGAAACCAAAGTAAATGCAGTAGTTAATGAAACCATTAATGAAGACATGACCATAATTTCGGGCATACCAAGTTGGGTACAAATGTACTTTGAAAAGTTAGTAGAAAAATCAAATAAACCCGTAGGTGAACTGTTTAAAAATTTCAACTTATTTATCTATGGAGGTGTGAATTTTGAGCCTTATCGCGCAAAATTTGAAGCATTAATTGGACGAAAAGTAGATGGTATAGAATTGTATCCTGCATCAGAAGGGTTCTTTGCATTTCAAGACACCCAAACCGAAAAAGGAATGCTATTACAATTAGATTCGGGTATTTTTTACGAGTTTATAAAAACCGAAGATTATTTAAGTAATAACTTAAATCGCATCACATTACAAGACGTTGAAGTAGGCGTAAATTATGTCATGATAATTTCTACTACAGCAGGTTTATGGGGCTATAATATTGGTGACACCATTCAGTTTACAGCTACAAAACCCTATCGTATTGTAGTTTCTGGACGCGTAAAGCATTTCATATCTGCTTTTGGCGAACACGTAATTGGCAAAGAAGTTGAAGAAGCATTAAAAATAGCTATTGAAGGCACTAATGTAACTGTAAATGAGTTTACTGTTGCTCCACAAATTACACCAAAAAAAGGATTACCATATCACGAATGGTGTATTGAATTTGGGAACCCTCCTGCATATATGGAAGCGTTTTCTGCAAAAATAGATAGTGTCTTACAACAACAAAATAGTTATTATTTTGATTTGATAGATGGTAAAGTTTTACAACCCTTAAAAATTACAAAAATTACCCAAAATGGGTTCCAAAATTACATGAAATCAATAGGTAAATTAGGTGGGCAAAATAAATTACCAAGATTAGCAAATGATAGGAATATTGTAGATAAATTAGCAAAATACGTTATTTAATAGAGATAGTATTATATTTGTAGGTTAGATGAAGGAAATTAAACACATAACACGTACCAGAGCACAAGAAAGTTCAAGCGCAATAGAGCGTTTATATATTACAATGCGTCATTTATTTAATAGAGGGTTTTATAAACCTATGGGCGTTTCAGGAGAAACTTTACGAGAAGCTTTATTGCAATTAAGACCAGAAATTTATGGTTCCATTGCTGAAGAAAAAGTGGAATTAAACGGGTTAAAATACGTTATAGACCGCCTGCCTATTGGCATTGAAGAGTGTAGATTTATTAACTTAACTTCTGACGAAGGTTTTTCAAACTCTCATTTTGAAGTCATTATCCCATCAAAAAGAAGAAGAAATTGCTATCGTATAGATGCCGAGCAAATGAATATTGAAATCACTCGAGGGCGTTCAGAAATATATGACATTCTTACACACTTAACCTTTTTATTTGTTGAATCACATAAAATTATGAGTCGTGTGGTAATTGGAGATAAAGGCGAATTAAAGCGTGATTGGTTAAAATTAGAAGCAGCAGTAGCTTCATCTAAAAAATTATCACGTAAAGAACGAGAAATAGCTTTAACACATACCGCAAATATTTTAGGAAGAACTTTTTCTGAAGTTAATGAAGTATATAATGATTATGCTGATGCTAAAAACCCTGATCGTTTTTTAAGTATTATTTATTGGTTAGGCAAATTAGCTATTGAAGAAAATTTAGGACAACCCAAAAGAGTAATTACCTTTTCTCCTGTTTTAAGAGAGCGTTTAGGGCATCATATACATGGTGAAATTTGGGCAAACACCATAAAAGAAACCTTACTAAAACATAGTTTAATTAACAACCCAATTCATATTATTAGTGCGAATATGCACAGTGTTATGAATACCTTATTTGTACCCAAAGCATTAACTAGTGAGGTGAAGAAAAAATCGTTATTTGAAATTTACGAAGCACTTAGTGATGGTAAAAATGACACACTACGTAATAAAGTAACTAAAGCGGCGTTACAAAACGGAATGATTTATTTAAAAGATGAATCAGGCACAAACATTAACGTACAAATTTTTGATTTATCTAAAATAGATAAGAAAAACAAAGAAGTATTAATTGTAATGGATTATGCATTTGGAGAGCAAGCGTATGAAACAATTGATGAGCTATTAAGACCTTTTAAAATTAAAAAAGAAAAACTACATTTAAATGTAAAGTCACTTTCTATAATGGGAAAGGCAGGTATTTTAGAAGGTGGGAAAGGTGATATTATGATACCTTCCGCACATATTTTTGAAGGTACCGCAGACAATTATCCGTTTAAAAATGAGTTAAAAGCAACCGATTTTGAAGGCGTCAATGTAACGGAAGGTGCTATGATTACTGTTTTAGGAACCTCTTTACAAAATAAAGATATTTTAAAATACTTTCATCGCTCTACATGGAATGTTATAGGATTAGAAATGGAGGGCGCACATTATCAAAAAGCAATACAGTCTGCTTCTAAAATTAGAGGCAACATTAATGAAAATGTAAAGGTTAGATATGCGTATTACGCATCAGACAATCCTTTAGAAACTGGTAGCACATTAGCTTCTGGCGGCTTAGGAACAACAGGGGTAAAACCCACCTATATTATAACAAAAAATATATTAAAACAAATACTAAACAAATAAATATAAATGGGAAATACACCAAATAACGGAGCTGAAGAAATAGATTTATTACAACTCTTCGGTTTTTTTGAACAAAAAATTAAATCTATTTTAAAATTAGTTTTTATAGGAGCAAAAACAATTTACGAAGTATTTATTGCCTTTCTTCAAATACTACAAAAATACGCTATAAAAATTGCCGCTTTTATGGGTCTTGCTTTTGCTTTAGGATATGTTTCTGATATGTACAAACCAAAAGTGTATTCTTCTACAATGATGATTAAGCCTATGTATGAAGGTAAATTTCAATTGGTAAGCAATATTGATTATTACAATGCTTTAATTGCTAATCGTGATTCAACTAAATTAGCTTCTATTTTTGAAATTACTAAAGATGAAGCCAGCAATTTATCATCCTTTAAAATGAATCCTGGTCCAGAAAATGAACTTGAAAAAATTAAAGCATATGATGAATTTATAAAATCTGTAGATTCTACAACGGCTAAAATGGTTGAATATGATAAGTTTATTGAAGAAATGAGCATGTACAACTCTTCAATGTATGAAATCACCGTAGAATCTAAGCAAAAAGATATTTTCTTAAAATTAGATACTGGATTTGAAAAAACTTTTCAAACAAAATATTCTGTTAATAGTAAGAAGAAAAAAGATTCTATTTTTAAGATGAAAAAAATATCTTTAGAAAAACAAATAAGCGATGTTGAAAAAATTCAGGAAATGTACACCAAAGAATTATCAAAAGTGCAAAATAAAAAGATCACTACACTTAGTGGTACGCCTGTAATTATTGGTGAAGAACAAAAGAAAACACGTGAATTTGACGCCTTACAATTAAGTTTAAAATTGCGAAATGAATTAACAGACTTAGGACAACAAGCTATTAAAGAAGATAAATTATTTGAAGTGGTTTCTGCATTTCCTGCAATAGGAACAGTGCAAGGAAGTCTTTTTCAAAAAATGAAATTTATGTTTCCAATAATTGCATTTATTTTAAGTTTGCTAGCAATTTTTGGAATTAAATTTAACAACTATATCAAAAATTATAAATTAGATTAAACATGAAAAACATATTAGTTACAGGAGGAGCAGGTTTTATAGGTTCAAACTTTGTAGCACATATGTTACAAAATGAAAATATAACCATTTTTAATTTAGACAAATTAACCTACGCTGGTGATTTAAATAATTTAAAGACTGTTGAAAACTATAAAAATTATCATTTTATAGAAGGAGATATTTGCGACAGAAAATTAGTAGAAGCTATTTTTGCTAAACACAATATTACAGATGTAATTCATTTTGCTGCAGAATCTCATGTAGATAATTCTATTAAAAATCCAAGCGCATTTATTGACACTAATATTGTAGGCTCTTTTAATTTATTAGATGTTGCTTATAAATACTGGATGGATGCTCCGAACCAAATAAAAATTGAATTTAAAAACGCACGTTTTTTACATGTTTCTACGGATGAGGTTTACGGAACATTAGGTAAAACAGGTTTATTTGAAGAAACAACACCTTATGCGCCAAATAGCCCATATAGCGCATCAAAAGCGGCGTCAGATTTTATTGTGCGCAGTTACTTTCATACCTATGGGATGAATGTGGTAACCACCAATTGTTCTAACAATTATGGACCTAACCAACATGATGAAAAGCTAATACCTACTATTATTAGAAAATGTTTATCCGAAGAAAATATTCCTATTTACGGTGACGGTTTAAATATACGCGATTGGTTATATGTATTAGATCATTGCAAAGGAATTGAAATTGCATTTAATACAGGAATTACAGGAGAAACTTACAACATTGGCGGCCGTAATGAACGCAATAACTTATACATTGTAGATACTATTTGCGAAGTTTTAGATGGTATTCATCCTCGTAAAAAAGGTACTTATAAAGATTTAAAATCTTATGTAACGGATAGACCAGGTCATGATTTTAGATATGCAATTGATGCTTCTAAAATTGAAAATGAATTAGGTTGGAAAGCTGATGAAAATTTTGAATCAGGAATTTTAAAAACTATTAATTGGTACGTTAATAAATATACAAAGTAATTATGAAAGGAATTATTTTAGCAGGAGGTTCAGGTACACGTTTACACCCATTAACTATAGCGGTGAGCAAACAATTAATGCCCGTTTATGACAAACCGATGATTTATTATCCGTTATCAACCTTAATAAACGCAGGTATTAATGAAATATTAATTATTTCTACACCACAAGATTTACCTTTATTTAAAAAACTATTAGGTGACGGTAAAAATTTAGGATGCACCTTTGAATACGCAGTACAAGAACATCCAAACGGTTTAGCAGAAGCCTTTATTATTGGAGCCGATTTTATTGGTAGTGATAAAGTTGCTTTGGTGTTAGGAGATAATATTTTTTATGGCACAGGATTGTCAAAATTATTACAACAAAACAACAACCCAAATGGAGGTATTGTTTACGCATATCACGTACATGACCCGGAACGTTATGGCGTAGTAGATTTTGATGCAGATGGAAAAGTTTTATCTATTGAAGAAAAACCAGAGCACCCAAAATCAAATTTTGCAGTACCTGGTATTTATTTTTATGATAATGATGTAGTTGAAATTGCAAAAAACATTAAGCCCAGTCATAGAGGAGAGTTAGAAATTACCGACATTAATAAAGAATACTTAAAAAGAGGTAAATTAAAAGTGAGTATTTTAGATAAAGGAACTGCTTGGTTAGATACGGGTACGTTTATTTCTTTAATGCAAGCATCACAGTTTGTACAAGTTATTGAAGAACGTCAAGGTCTTAAAATAGGAGCTATTGAAGAAGCCGCTTATCGCAGTGGTTTTATTACAAAAGCAGCACTAAAAGCATTAGCTACACCTTTACTAAAAAGCGGTTATGGTAAACATTTAATGAGTATTGTAGATTAATTGTGGAGCAATAGCTTAAAAAAATGTAATTTTCCAATTTACTTAATGCCTAAATTGAGAGGAGAAACGATATACTTAATTCTGAATAAAATTATTTGTACTATTTTATGAAAGCAATAGAAACCAAATTAAAAGGTTGTTTTATCATTGAGCCTATAGTTTTTAATGATGATAGAGGCTACTTTTTTGAAAGTTATAACCAGCAAAAATTTAATGAATTAACAAACACAAATACTGTATTTATTCAAGATAACGAATCGTTTTCAACAAAAGGAGTATTACGTGGTTTACACTTTCAAGGAGGTGAACATGCGCAAGCAAAATTAGTACGTGTAACTCATGGTGAAGTTTTAGATGTTGCAGTAGATATTAGAAAAGATTCTCCTACATTTTTGCAACACGTTTCCGTACAATTATCCGCAGAAAATAAAAAACAATTTTTTGTGCCTCGTGGTTTTGCTCACGGGTTTATTGTTTTGAGTGATACCGTAGTTTTTAATTATAAATGCGATAATTTTTACAATAAAGCTTCTGAAGGCGGTATTATTTATAATGACTTAGCTTTAAATATTGATTGGATTTTAGATTCAAACGAATTTTTGGTATCTAAAAAAGACACCATTCTACCAACAACAAAAGAACAGTTTTAAAATGAAAATTTTAGTAGTAGGTGGTAACGGACAATTAGGGCAATGTATTCAAGATGTTGTTAAATATAAAAAACAATACTCGTTTACTTTTATTGATTCAAATACATTAGATATTACAAACAAGGATGCTGTTACGGCGTATTTTAAGCAATCTACATACAATTACTGCATTAACTGTGCTGCATATACTGCCGTTGATAAAGCCGAAACGGAAACTGATTTAGCACATCAAGTAAATGCAATAGGCGCAAAAAATTTAGCCATTTCTTGTCAAGAAAACAATACTACTTTAATTCATGTTTCTACCGATTTTGTTTTTGATGGCACCACTACAAAACCATATATAGAAACGGACAGAACTAACCCTATTTCGGTTTATGGGCAAACAAAACTATCAGGAGAAATTTTTATTCAGGAAGAAATAACTAATTATTTCATTTTACGTACTGCTTGGTTATACTCGGAACATGCAAATAACTTCATGAAAACCATGTTGAAATTAGCGAAAGATAGAGATGAACTCAATATTATTGCTGACCAATTTGGCACACCAACTTACGCTAAAGATTTAGCTAAAGTTATTTTAGAAATTATTGAAACACAAGCTACAAAATACGGCTTATATCATTACAGTAATGAAGGTGAGGCAAGCTGGCATGATTTTGCTAAAGAAATTTTTGAGCTATCCAATACCAAAATTAAATTAGGAGCTATCCCTACAACCCAATATCCAACTCCTGCCGAAAGACCAAAATATAGCGTAATGGATAAAACTAAAATTAAAAATAATTTAGGAATTCAAATCCCTAATTGGAAAGATAGCTTACAAAAAGCACTGCTAGCACTTAAAAATATATAAATTAAAAGCTATCACTTAGCTATTAATCTAATTTATCCGTTAATTTTTTAAAAATGTTTTTTGGGTTTTTCCTTTTATATAAAATTTGATAAATAGCATCTATAATTGGAGTAATGGCAAAATTACTACTTGTTGTATTTAAAATATAAGCACAATTAGTAGCGTAATATCCTTCAGCAACCATACTCATTTCCATTTGTGCTGATTTTACTGTGTAGCCTTTACCAATCATATTACCAAACATTCTATTTCTACTAAAAACAGAATAGCCCGTTACTAATAAATCTCCTAAATAAGCCGAATCATTAATGTTACGATCCATTTTATGTCGCTTTTTAATAAAACGATCCATTTCTCTAATTGCATTACTCATCAATACACTTTGAAAATTATCTCCATAGCCCAAACCATGAGCAATACCCGCAGCAATTGCATAAATATTCTTTAGCATTGCAGCATATTCTGTACCAATAACATCATCCGAAGTTTTACATTTTATATACCAACTTGATAACACATTGGCAACCATTTTAGCATTATCCTCACTTGAGCAAGCAATGGTTAGGTATGACAAACGTTCCAAAGCTACCTCTTCTGCATGACATGGACCTGTAATAACTCCAATGTTTTTAAACGGTATACCATATTGTTTATGAAAATGTTCTCCAACAATTAAATTTGTTTCAGGCACAATACCTTTTATTGCTGAAAAAATTATTTTTTCTTTCAAAGAAACAGTCATTTTTTGCAATTCAGTATTTACAAAAGCAGAAGGTATTGCAAAAATAACTACATCAGCATAGTCAACTATTTCATTAATATCAGCACTAATTTTTAGTTTATTAATATCAAATTCTACCGAACTCAAGTAATTAGGGTTATGAAATTCGGTTTTTAAATGCGCAATAGCATCTTCATTACGCATATACCAACCTACCGTATTTAAATTTTCAGATAACATTTTAACTATTGCAGTAGCCCAACTACCGCCTCCTATAACTGCATATTTTTTAGTACTCATAATTTTATTTTTATCTAACTTCTGAAATAAATACACCACCATTAAAACTACTAAAGTGCTTTGTTTTATTTCACGTAAAAGAAAATTGCAATACCTGATCATAAACTTTCGTATTGCAATTCAAAAATACAATAATTTAATGAGTATTTAAACTCTAAAAATACTTCATTCCATTTTTGGCATAGCATTTGTAATTAATAGTGTATATAAAATATTATCATTATGAAAACACTAAAACTATTATTCGGAATCACCTTATTAAGTATCTTTTTTGCTTCTTGTGAAGCAGAAGTAAACGATAACCATACTGCTTCAACATCAACTTTTGACACTTTAGAAAGTCATGAGTTATGGTATGTGGACATCAATGAAACTCAAGGTAATGGCGAAGTACCTTTTTTACAAAAAGCATTTACTGTATCATTTAAAAACGGAACTTTATTTGCGAACAATAACCTAGTTGGCATTGGAAGTACTGGTAACGGTTTTGGTATTGATGTAGGCTATTATAACGCCTATAATAACATAGTAGAAATTAGCCATGACATTAATGGTTTATGGGATTTAGAAGTTCATCCTATTAGTTATAACAAAATTGAGTTATATAGTCCACAAACACATACTAGCTATTATTTATACGGGTATAATAGAAACACTTTTGATTACGACTTAGTGTTTTACAACAACATTCATTATTTTTTACAAGAATACGAATCTTGGGAAAAAGCAGGAACTTACGATGGTGCTACAAACCCTTTTGATAATGAAAATTTTATACAATTTTTAGCAGGAGGTAATAATAGTGAATATAGGAGTTCACAAGATTATGTGGGTACACCAATACATAATTTATATTGGGATTATAGTGGTTTATATAACGTAGCTAATTTTACGGACACCAATTATGTAAAAGCATTAACTTTAGATTATGATTATTTTGGAGATGAGTATTTTGAAGTAACTATAATTAATGATGGTAAAATAGAATTGTATCACCCTGCTTCAGGTACAGCTTATGAGTTTGTAGGAAGAAATTTTATACCGTACTTAAAAAGTAGTAATGGCAAACAAGTAGAAAGAAAACGTGCAAAAACGGTATTAAAAAACTTTCATAAAGAAACCGTAACACGCCCTAAAAACAACAAAAGAATAAAACGATAATAAATTAAAGTTTAGTTAGTTTGGAAATCCCCTTACAAGTTTAACACTTGTGGGGATTTTTTTGTTTACAACCTATTTAAAAAAAAAGTATAATTACATGGGTACTTTGTATTAAAAAGTTACCTTGTTTGCTACTAACAATAGTATATATACATGATTACTTCAAAAGAAAATTTAGAAACAAACATTTCAAAATCAATTCATTATGATGCCATAATTATTGGGTCTGGAGCTGGTGGTTTAGCAGCTGCAATATGCTTAGCACGTGAAAACCAGAAGGTTTTAGTTTTAGAACAACATGATGTACCTGGAGGGTGGTGTCATAGCTTTTATTTAAATGGTCATCGGTTTACTCCTGGAGTGCATTATGTAGGTTTACTTGAAAAAGGACAATCTACAAATGAATTATATACTGGTTTGGGCATTGCAAATGATGTTTCATTTTATAAAATGAATGCTAAAGCTTTTGAACATTGCTGGATTGGTGAAGAACGTTTTGATTATCCCGCAAATTACAATGACTTTATAACTGCCCTTGTAGAACGATTTCCAGAAGAAGAAAAAAACATACGAAAATACCTTACCATTATAAAAAATATTGGCGATCAGCTAAAATTAATACCTAAAGTTAGAGGTTTTTGGCAGCAAATTACAATTCCTTTTCGCACAAAACACATGGGTAAATACTCTCCTTTCACTTTAAAACGTGTCATGAATTGGTATATTAAAGACCCACTACTAAAGAGTATTTTAGGTATTCAATTTGGCGATCATGGTTTACCTCCAGCAAAAGCAAGTTTTATAATGCACGCTGCTATAATGGATCATTATTCCTCTGGAGGCTATTACCCAATGGGCGGTGGTGGCGCATTGGTAAAAGCCATGACTAATAAAATAAAATCGTTTAATGGTGAAGTTAAAACAAGTGCATCAGTAAAACAAATTTTACTAGATCTTAGCAAAAAAAAGAAAAAAGCTATTGGTGTTGAATTAGATTCAGGGGAACAATTTTTTGCAAAACGAATTATCTCAAATGCAGACCCTAGCATCACCTACCTTGATTTAATTGGAAAAGAAAACCTCAGCAATAAACTTTATAAAAGGTTAAGTAATACAAAATACTCCTGTACCTCTATTATGCTATTCCTAACAGTAGATATGGATGTAAAAGCAGCAGGTTTAGATTCTGGCAACATTTGGTATATGCAAGATAAAAACCTTGATGATGTATATAATAATATGCAGCAAAAAGATATTCTCTCTGGAGATGTTTTTGCTGGTTTATTTATCAGCTGCACAACCTTAAAAGACCCTATTAGTTTTGACGGAAAACATCACACCCTAGAAGTAATTACCTATATTAACTATGACGCTTTTAGTGAGTTTAAAAATGAAGATAAAGAACGTTCACCTGCTTATTTAAAATTTAAAGAGCAACTTACTGAAAAATTCTTAAAAAGTTTAGAAAAAATACTACCAGGAGTAAGAAACCATATTGTACATAAAAATTTAGGGACTCCTATGACAAATGAATACTATATTAATTCCACTAAAGGAAATGTATATGGCACTGAAAAAAGCTTAAAATATATTGGTCCTTTTGCTTATAAAGCAAAAAGTGAAATAGAAAACTTATACATGTGTGGCGCCAGTATTGTATCTCATGGAGTTGCTGGCGCTGGATATTCTGGGGTGCAAACTGCTGCTGCTATTTTAGGTTGCAGACAAGATGACCTCATAAAACCAGACGACTCACAGCATTTAAAAATATATGATGCTGAAGATGCTACCAATTATCCTGATTGGATGCTTAAAAAAATAGAAGTAAGAAAAAACAGACAAGTACTAAAAGATAATATTTCTAGTTAATAAATTAAAGTTTAGTTAGTTTGGAAAATCTCTGTAAAAATAATTTTTTATGGAGATTTTTTTTGATTTATAATTATATACGTATATTGTACGTATATAATTATATTTAAATATGTTAGCAAATAGAAAAAGAAAAGAAGTTGTGTTAGATGTGGAAACTATTCTGTTATTACAACAACAAGCTGAACGAGAAGGTAGAAACCTGAAAAATTATATGGAGCATATTTTAAAAGAAAAAGCGAATGATTTTGAAGTATCAGATTCCTATAAAATAATGATGGATAAAATGCTATTAAAACACGAAAATGGAAAAGTTAATTATACCAATTGGGAGGATGTAAAGGCAAATTTATTGGATAGCTAATCATGAAATATGCCATAGTTATTTCCGATGAAGCACGTAAAAACATAGCGAATGCTTCTTTATATTACCATAAAATATCCCCAGTTTTAAAAGATAGTTTTCTTGAAAAAGTTATTCAAACGATAAATTTACTACAAAACACCCCTAAACATTATCAATTTCGGTATAAAAACATACATATTGCAAACATAGAACGCTTTCCTTTTTCAGTGCACTTTATAATGGAAGATACTATCATTTATGTATTAAAAGTACTACATCAAAAACAATATTATAGGAACTAAATATACTAGAACAGTAGTAGTATTCTAATTATTTTTAATCAAATAAAACCCCTTACCTCCAAAACCCCATTTCATCAATATATTGCCAAACTTTTGCATCTAAAAGTGGTTGTACATTTTTACCGTTTGCAATATCATTACGGATAGCGGTTGAGGAAACCTCCATAATAGGCGCTTTTACATGTGTAATTTTAGGGTGATTTTCAAATTGTTTCGGGACTGTTTTATCTGAAATTCTTGGGTATACAAACAACTCATAATTTTCTAAAATAGCTTCATAGTTTCGCCATTTATGAAAGCTCTTTAAATTATCTTCTCCCATAATTAAGGAAAACTGATGTGTAGGGTGGTTTTCAGCTAAATGTGCTAAAGTAGTTACTGTATAATTGGGTTCTGGTAAACTAAACTCAATATTTGAGGGTTGTAACTTATCATATTTTTCAGTAGCCAGATACACCATTTCCAACCTGTGATGGTTAGCTAATAGGTTTTTCTTTTTTTTAAACGGACTTAACGGCGTTACCACCATCCATATTTGTTCTAAGTCAGAATGTTCTACCAAATGGTTTGCAATGGCTAAATGCCCTACATGAATAGGGTTAAATGTCCCAAAATACAATCCTATTTTCATAGTTAGTTTTTAGAGGTGAATTTGCCTTTATTTACAAAATTTTCTGCTAATTCCTCAGCTTCTTTTAATGCAGTTTCCAAATGATCATTGGTAATAATATAATCAAATTGTGGTGCGGTTGCCATTTCAACAGAAGCTTTTGCAACACGCATATTAATTTTATCTTCACTTTCTGTTTTACGCTTTTTTAACCTGCGTTTCAACTCGTCAACACTTGGTGGTTTTACAAATACCGACAACGTTTCATTAGGAAATTTCTTTTTTATACGCAGTCCACCAACTACATCTATATCAAAAATAACATTTTTTCCTTCACTCCAAAGTCGCTCTACTTCACTATTTAGTGTTCCGTAAAAATTATCTCTATAGACCTCTTCCCACTCTAAAAAGGCATCCGCTTTAATTTTGTCTTTAAACTCACGTGCCGATATATAATAGTAGTCTTTCCCCTCAATTTCATCTCCACGTTTATCACGAGAAGTTGCCGAAACTGAAAAGGCTAAGTTTAAATTTTCTTGTGTTAATAAATGTTTTACAATAGTTGTTTTCCCAGATCCTGATGGTGCTGAAAACACTAATAATTTACCTTTTTTCATTATAAAACATTTAGTAATTGCTCCTTAATTTTTTCTAATTCATCTTTCATTTGTACCACTAATTTTTGCATAGGTGCATAGTTTGATTTTGAACCAATGGTATTAATTTCTCTTCCCATTTCTTGACCAATAAATCCTAATTTTTTACCATTAGCACCATCTGCTTTTAACGTAGTTACAAAATAATCTAAATGGTTTTTTAAGCGTACTTTTTCTTCTGTAATATCATATTTTTCAATATAATACACCAATTCTTGCTCAAAACGATTTTCATCAACTTTTTCTTTTAAATCGGCAATTCCTTTTTGTAAACGCTCACGTACTCCTGCAATCCTTTCAGGGTCAATAGTAATTACATCTTCTAACAAACTACTAATAATAGCTACGCGTTGTACAAAATCAGTATTTAAAACTGCTCCTTCATCTGTACGGTATGTTTTAATATCTTGCAATGCCGTTTTTATATGCATTTCAATTGCCTCCCACTCGTTGGTATCTAAATCTTCTTTAGTTGTTTTTGTGGTATCAGGTAAGCGCATTGCAATTGCTAAACAATCAATATTTGTTGCATTTGGCGAAACTTGCTGTAATTGCTTAATGTATTGATTTACAACTACTTCATTTATTTTTGTTGAAGTTTCTTCACCTGTATTTTCTACATATAAAGAAAAATCTACCTTCCCTCTCACTAATACTTTTGCTGCCATTTTACGGATATACAAATCCTTTTCTTTGTAATAAGAAGGCATACGGGTATTCATATCTAAGTTTTTACTATTGAGTGATTTAATTTCAATAGTTACTTTTTTAGTAGGTAATTGTAGTACGCTTTTTCCGTACCCCGTCATAGATTGTATCATAATTATCGTAAAATTTTCACAAAGATAAGCATTTGAAATATCTTAACTTAACGTTTATGAAGTCTTTTGTTTTTTGAATTGATATGAAAACATCCCTACTATCGCCAACAATAAAAACACACTAACTATCAGTAAATATTCACTAAAATATGCTAATGGTTCTAAAGATAAAAATAGTGATGCTCCTCTGTAAAAAAGCAATAATTCGGTAGCTAAAAAACCGATTATATAGGCTGTTAATATTTTATTAGATATTTTGAGCAACTTAAAATGATGTAAAAAGAAGAACAATCCTACACTTACCACACCTAAAAACACCCAGTGTAAATAACCTATAACCAAATCAATAGTAGTGGTTGCTATTTTTGAAAAGATAGGGAAAGCACCTAATAACTGCATCATTAACTTTGCTGCAAACAATATAGCTACTGTTTTTAATAAAATTCGTGATGTGGTTTTTAATGCTATTTTTTTTCTATTTGTAATAACGTGTTGTACTAATATTAAAAACGCTATTAATTGTATCAATGCACCTCCAATAGCAAAAACAGAAACAAATAATGGCACATTATTCATCCATAATAATGAATGGAAAAAAGTAAAAATGACTCCAATATTAAACAGAGAAAATACTTTTTTAAATGTAGCTATCGGCATCACTACTTTAAACTGTTCTAAAAAATAGAAGAAAGCACCAATTAGTGCTACAATAAACCAACCGTTGTATTGAAAATGTAAGTAAAAATAAATAGAGTTTTTATACAAATCACTTCCTTTTCCTGCGGTATTCATGATTAAACCTAAAGAAAGTGGACCTAAACTTGACAACACCATATACAGCAATGCGTTTCTTACAAATAAATACGATTGCATTACTTTTTGAGTTGCCGTTGTATATTTTATAAAACAATACACAAATCCGTACGAAGTAAATAAAAACAACGTAGAAAATAATATTGAAAACAGCTTATAACCTATAAACGGAAAAGTACACAACATTCCTATTATAGTACTTTGCGTAAACCAAAACAAGATCTTATATTTTTTAAGCGGAATATTATCTTTTAAAAATAACTGATAAATAAGTGTCGTAAGTGCGGTATACACCCAGCCCATTAGTGCAATATGCGAATGGGTATGTACTATAAATTTATAGTTTGCTGAAATTTCAAAAACTGAAAACATACGCAAAAACACACCCAAAAGCGCAATTAACATAAAGTATGCAAGCGCTATCGTGGTGTGTTTTTTTGCTAAACTCATGCTGCCTTATTTATAATAACCCTGCTCTTTTTAGTAAAGCATCTGGTGTTGGTTCTTGCCCTCTAAAACGTTTATACAATGTCATTGGATGTTCCGTCCCACCTTTACTTAAAATAGTGTCGGCAAATTGTTTTCCTATATCCCTATTTAACAATCCTTTATCCTTAAATACCTCAAAAGCATCAGCATCTAAAACCTCAGCCCATTTGTAACTGTAATACCCTGATGAATAGCCACCTTGAAAAATATGTGAAAAAGCGACACTCATACAGTTTTCTGCAACATCAGGATATAGTTTCGTGTTTTCAAAAGCCAAACTCTCATAATCTTTTACATTTTTTACATCGGTGGGATTCCCACCATGCCAACTCATGTCTAACAAACCAAAACTTAACTGACGCAATGTTGCCATCCCTTCTTGAAAGGAAGCTGATTCTTTTATTTTAGTAATGTATTCCATCGGAATCAATTCACCTGTTTCATAATGGGTTGCAAAAAGCGATAAGGCTTCTTTTTCAAAACACCAATTTTCCATTATCTGACTTGGCAATTCTACGAAATCCCAAAATACGCTTGTCCCAGATAAACTCGGATATGTAGTGTTTGCCAACATACCGTGTAACCCATGACCAAATTCATGAAACAACGTGGTTACCTCATTAAACGTTAATAATGATGGCTTGGTTTCGGTAGGTTTCGTAAAATTACACACGTTGGATATATGCGGACGGTCGTTTTTACCGTCTTTTATTTGTTGTCCTTTAAAAGATGTCATCCAAGCGCCATTACGTTTTCCTTTACGTGGGTGAAAATCGGCATAAAATAACGCTACGAAATTTTCATTTTCATCATACACCTCGTATGTTTTCACATCTTCGTGATACACCTCAATAATATCAACTTGTTTAAATGTCAACCCAAATAATTTTTGAGCTACTGCAAAAGCACCGTTTAATACATTTTCTAACTTAAAATAGGGTTTTAGTTTTTCATCATCTAAATTAAACAGTTTTTGTTTTAATTTTTCCGAATAATAAGAACCGTCCCATTTTTCTAATTGTGTAATGCCGTCCAGCTCTTTTGCGAAATTGGTTAGTGTTTTAAATTCTTGTTGCGCTACAGGTTTTGCTTTTGCAAGCATCTCCCTTAAAAAATCGGTTACTTTTTGCGGAGTACCTGACATGCGTTCTTCTAAAACAAAATGTGCATGGGTATCATAACCCAATAATTGAGCACGTTGGTAACGTAGTTTTGCTATTTTTAAAACAATTTCTTCATTGTTAAATTCGTTGTTCTGAAACCCTCTTTTGCCAAAAGCAATTGCCATTTTTTTACGTAATTCCCTATTGTCTGCATAGGTTAAAAAAGGTACATAACTTGGATAATCTAACGTAAAAACCCATCCTTCTTTTTTATTTTGCTTTGCCGTTTGAGCTGCTGCTTCCACAACTCCTTCTGGCAGTCCTTTTAAATCAGCTACGTTGGTTAAGTGCATTTCAAAGGCATTGGTTTCTGCTAAAATATGCTCTCCAAATTTTAATTTCAATGTAGAGGATTCTTTATCTATTGCTCTTAACACTTCCTTTTCATCATCTGCTAAATTTGCGCCGTTACGAGAAAATCCTTTGTATTTTTTATCTAATAACGTAGTTTGCTCTGGAGTAAGTGTTAAGTTTTCTTTTTGACTATATACTTCTTTAACACGTAAAAATAAGCCTTCGTTTAAAGTGATATCATTCCCAAATTCGGCTAATAAAGGCGATACTTCTTGGGCAATTTTTTGAATTTCGTCATTGGTTTCTGCCGAATTCAAGTTGAAAAACACACTAGAAACTCTGTCCAACTGTGCACCACTATAATCCAACGCCTCAATAGTATTTTGAAAAGTTGGTTTTTCCGTATTATTAACAATAGCGTCAATTTCGGTACGTGCCATTTCAATAGCTTTTGTAATAGCGGGTAAAAAATGTTCGTTTTTTATTGTTGAAAACGGCACTTGATCAAATTGTTGCAATAATGGGTTGTTGGTCATTTTTTTTATGTTTTTATAGTGTGTGGTTTTTTCATGTACCGACAATTATCAGTAGCACGAATGTTTTTTTCATCATTCCCACCGTCATCGAGAGGAGGAATCTCACACAAGTAGATTAAGAAAACTTACTCCTTATAATGTAATCACTGTTATACAATTTCTCTACCGAGTAATTCTGTGTCGAAATAACAAAAAACTGTTTACTGCTATTGCAAATTGAATTACTGAAATTACTGTTTTACTTGCTTTGCCCCTTCAATTACTTTTTGCTTTAAGTTTTCTTTATAGGCAATAATATTATTTAAAACCGTTTCATTAGACGCTCCAATAATTTGAGCAGCTAAAATACCTGCGTTTTTAGCTCCATCTAAAGCTACAGTAGCTACAGGTACACCTCCAGGCATTTGCAATATAGATAATACAGAATCCCAACCATCAATTGAATTGCTGGATTTTACAGGCACTCCAATTATTGGTAATGGCGATAATGACGCAACCATTCCTGGTAAATGTGCTGCTCCACCTGCTCCTGCAATGATAACTTTTAACCCGCGTTTGTGGGCATTTTTAGCGTAATCAAATAATTTTTCTGGCGTACGATGTGCCGAAACAATATCAACTTCCACTTCTATTTGTAATTCTTTTAATACATCAATTGCTTGTTGCATAATAGGTAAATCACTTGTGCTACCCATTATTATACCTACTTGTACCATACTATTTACTTATTACTTTTATTGTATTTTTTACTTGTTCCGCTACTTTACGTGCCACATTGATATCTTTATCTACAATGGTTACGTGTCCCATTTTACGAAACGGGCGTGTTTGTTTTTTACCATAAATATGCGGTGTTACACCATTGAGTGCTAAAATATCACGCATTCCTTGATACACTACATCGCCACTAAAACCCTCAGCACCTACTAAATTCACCATCACTCCTGCTACTTTACTATCGGTATTTCCTAAAGGTAAATCTAAAACCGTACGCAAATGTTGTTCAAATTGTGAGGTATATGATGTTTCAATAGTATGATGACCAGAATTATGTGTGCGTGGAGCCACCTCATTTACTAATATTTCATCGTCTTGAGTTTGAAACAATTCGACTGCTAATATCCCCACATGATTTATTTTTTCAGAAACTTGTAAGGCAACATCAATAGCTTTTTGAGCTACTTTATCACTAATTCTTGCAGGACAAATTACATATTCTACTTGGTTGGCTTCTGGGTGAAATTCCATTTCTACCACCTCATAATGTTTCATTTCTCCAGACGGATTACGAGCCACAATAACGGCTAACTCGTTTTTAAAATCAACCAAATCTTCCGTAATACACTCTATGTTAGGTAAGTTTTCTAAGTCGGATGCTTTACGCACTACTTTTACACCATTACCATCATACCCTCCTTGAGCAGCTTTCCAAATAAACGGAAAAGACAAACCACCATTAGTTGCGGCATCTTTAATTTCATTAGTATAAGCAAAACGAGAAAACGCAGCTGTAGGAATATTATGGTCTACATAAAATAATTTTTGTGTCGCTTTATTTTGAATAATGTTTAATGTGGCAGCACTAGGATACACCTTTACACCTTCTTCTTCTAATTTTTGTAACGCTTGTGCATTAACCAATTCTATTTCAAAAGTAAGTACATCTACTTTTTTTCCGAAGTTATACACCGTATCAAAATCCATCAAATCTCCTTGAAAAAACTGATTGGCATACGGTTTACAAGGTGCTTGATCAGAAGCATCTAATACCCATGTTTGAATATCAAATTTATTGGTTTCTCTTAGCAACATTCGCCCTAACTGTCCGCCACCTAAAATTCCGAATTTAAAATCTGAAGAAAAATATGTTTTCATATATTGAAATATTTAATACAAAAATACATTTTATATTTGAATGAATTCTAAAAACGAAGTTCAAAACCAAACATTTTGCAATCAATTGATTATCTTTGCACTTGTAAAAATTAAGAATAGTGATAAAACTACACGATAAATACTTTAAACCGTTTATTTCTGCACAAGAAATTGAAAAAGCTATTGATAAAATGGTAGCTGAAATTTCAGCAGAATTAAAAGACGAAATACCCGTTTTTATTGGCATTTTAAACGGCTCATTTATGGTGGTTAGTGATTTTGTAAAAAAATACAAAACCCCTTGTGAAGTGGAGTTTGTAAAACTAGCTTCCTATGAAGGCATTAGCTCTTCTAATGATGTACAACGCTTAATAGGCTTAAATATTGATTTAAAAAATAGGCACGTTGTTATTTTAGAAGACATTATTGATACCGGTAACACGCTACAAGAAATATATGAACTGTTTCAAAATAGCGATGTAAAATCATTACGTATTGCTACACTTTTTTACAAACCAGAAGCCTTTAAAAAAGATTTAAAAATACACCATATTGGTATTTCAATTCCCGATAAATTTATAGTTGGCTACGGTTTAGACTATGACGGATTAGGCAGAAATTTACCTCAAATTTATCAACTTAAAAACACACAACAAATGATTAATATTGTTTTATTTGGAAAACCTGGTGCTGGAAAAGGCACACAAGCTGACTTTTTAAAAGAAAAATACAACTTAATACACATCTCTACGGGTGACGTTTTTCGTTTTAACATGAAAAACAATACTGATTTAGGGGTATTGGCAAAATCTTATATGGATAAAGGCGAATTAGTACCAGATGCCGTAACCATAAATATGTTACAAGCAGAAGTAGAAAAAAACAAAGACGCTAACGGGTTTATTTTTGATGGTTTTCCACGTACTGTAGCACAAGCAGAAGCTTTAGATACCTTTTTAGAAGAAAAAAATATGGAAATTTCAGGAACGTTAGCTTTAGAGGCTAATGATGAAATTTTAATTTCTCGTTTATTAGAAAGAGGGAAAACTTCAGGTAGAGCTGATGACTTAGATGAAGGGAAAATTAGATTTCGTTTTGAAGAATACAATGAAAAAACGGCTCCATTAATTGACTTTTACAAAAAACAAAGTAAATTTCACTCTATTAACGGAATAGGAACTATTGCCGAAATTACAGCGCGTTTAAATACTGTAGTTGATCACTTATAAAAATAGGGTAAATTAAAACCTATATCATAAATAACTAAAAGTGGCGTTTTTTTAAAACATAAAAGAGCACTCTTTTTCAATACAAATGATTGATTTACATCAATTATAAAATAATAACTAGGGAACTTTTTACAAAAGATTCCCTTTTTCAAGGGAATACAATGACGGAAGGAAATTTTGTAGATTACGTAAAATTACACATAAAATCTGGTGACGGAGGAAAAGGATCTATGCACATGCATAGAGAAAAGTATATTGACAAAGGCGGACCCGATGGTGGTGATGGTGGTCGTGGAGGGCATATCATTTTACGTGGTAACGAAAACTTATGGACCTTAGTACACTTTAAATATAGACGTCATCATAAAGCTATACAAGGTGCTCATGGTAGTGGCGGACGTAGTACTGGTAAAGACGGTGTAGATATTGTTTTAGATGTGCCCTTAGGTACGGTAGTGCGTGATAGTGATACTCAAGATATTTTGTATGAAATCACTAAACATGATGAAGAAATTATTGCTTGTAGAGGTGGTAAAGGCGGTAAAGGTAACTGGCATTTTAAATCGTCCGTAAATCAAACACCACGTTATGCTCAACCTGGTTTAGAGGGGCAAGAAAAAGATTTAACTTTAGAGCTTAAAGTACTTGCTGATGTTGGTTTGGTAGGATTTCCTAATGCAGGAAAATCAACACTACTCTCCGTAATTACCTCCGCAAAACCAAAAATTGCCGACTATGAGTTTACGACCCTAAAACCCAATTTAGGAATTGTTATCAATCGTGATTACCAAAGTTTTGTAATGGCAGATATTCCTGGTATTATTGAAGGTGCCGCAGAAGGTAAAGGGTTAGGGTATTACTTTTTACGCCATATTGAGCGTAACTCTACCTTATTATTTCTAATACCCGCTGATAGTGCAGATATTGCTAAGGAATATGATATTCTTTTAAATGAATTGCACAAGTACAATCCAGAAATGTTGGACAAAGACCGTTTGATAGCCATATCTAAATGTGATATGCTTGATGATGAATTAGAAGCAGAACTAAAAGAGGAGTTAGACGAAACATTAGATACACCGTATGTATTTATTTCTTCCGTAGCCCAAAAAGGGATTCAAGAATTGAAAGATATGTTATGGGCGATGCTTAATGTATAATTAAAGTATTCTATAAGAATTTAAAACCCCTTTTTAAGTTATGCTTGAAAAGGGATTTTAGTTTCTTATTTATAGCAATAAATTTTTGAGCAACAGCACGCCTGCATCAATCTATATCTTCAAAAGATAGGTTATTACAAAAAGTATAACTTCTACAATTTAATTTTGCACCTACTAGATATTGTTGTAAATTTGCTCCTTTATTTTTTTTTAATAAATATCAACTTATGAAAACTATTATTTTCGCGCTATTAAGCATGATTAGTATCCAACTATCGGCTCAGCAATGGACTAAGAATTTACCAAATGATAAATCGAAAAAAGAATTAAACTTTTATGATTATCAAAACGCTTTTTATAGCTATTGGACTCCATACAACCTCGACAAAAACGGGTATTATATGGAAAATGGAATAAAAAAGAAAGCAGCAGGATGGAAACAATTCAAACGATGGGAATGGGCAATGAAAGGTCAAATTGATAATAGAACAGGTCAATTCCCTCAACAATCTGCTCAAAACATATACAATAATCACTTTAAATCTAAATCTAAATCATCAACTGCAAAAATTGCAAACTGGTCTAGTCTAGGCCCAAATAGCTCTGATGGTGGATATGCAGGTATTGGTAGGTTAGGAGCCGTTGCTTTTCATCCAACAGACAACAATACCTATTGGGTAGGGGCTCCATCAGGAGGTTTGTGGAAAACTACCGATAATGGAAACTCATGGACTTGCTTAACAGATGAAAACAATGTTTTAGGTGTAAGTGATATCATCATACCTACAGATTATGACACCTCACATACCATTTATATCGCTACAGGGGATAGGGATGCATCACATAATTCTAGCATCGGAGTATTAAAATCTACCGATAGTGGTGTAACATGGAATACCACTGGCATATCCTTTAATATAGGAGATGATAAATATGTTTATAGAATGATTTTGAAACCTAATGACAATCAAACCATATTAGCCGCTACCTCTGACGGATTATTCAAAACAACTAATGGAGGTACTACCTGGAACAATAATTTAAGTGCTACCGAATTTGTTGACCTTGAAGCAAAACCTTCAGATTTTAACACTTTGTATGCTTCTACTGCTGATGGATACATTCATGTAACAACTAATAGTGGTGTTAATTAGACTGTTTCAAATGACTACGGTAAAAGAATTGACTTAGCAGTAACGCCCGCAAATAACAACTATGTATATGCTTGTAGTTTGTAATGATGATGAAGGCTTAAGAAGTATTCTAAAATCCACCAATAGTGGGGCAAGTTTTTCAATGGTATATGATGGCGATATAGCCAATCAAAATTTATTGGGTTGGGAAGCTAATGCTAGTGATCAAGGTGGTCAAGGATCATATGACTTATGTATAGTAGCATCCCCTACTAATGCTGATAAAGTAATTATAGGCGGTATTAATACTTGGCATTCTACAAATGGTGGTACTGCATTTTCACTATTGACCAGTTGGTCAGGAACTGAAAATGGAGCTCAACATATTCATGCTGATCAACACATGCTAAACTATCGTTCTAATGGAGATTTATTTCTTTGCAATGATGGAGGTGTTTATTTGTCAACAAATAATGGTGCGACGTTTACTGATAAAACAGATGGGATTATCATTAGTCAGATGTATAAGATAGGTGTATCACAATTATCCTCTGGAGAAGTTATTACTGGATTACAAGACAATGGTTCTAAACTTTTATCAGGTGGAGTATGGAGTGATACGGCAGGTGGTGATGCTATGGAGTGTATAATTGATTACACAAATAATAACACTCAATATATAGCTTCCAATAGTGGAACAATATCCAGAACAACAGATCATTGGGGCAACAAAAATCCAATAACACCCTTTGATGCTGGTGATGGAGCTTGGGTAACTCCATACTTGATGCACCCGACTGATCCTAATACATTATATGCTGGCTATGCTGATATATGGAAAACTACAGACAAAGGAGATAATTGGGTTAAAATATCAACAATAAATACTAGTAACCTCTTAGAGTCTATGGCAATATCATCTGACGGAGGTACATTATATGCAGCCGATGATAATACGATATGGAAATCAACTAATGATGGTGGTTCATGGACTAACATCGATAATAATCTACCATTCAATAGTATTTTATCAATTGCAGTAAAAAATGGTGATGCCAATACGGTATGGGTAACTCTAGGTGGCTATGACAGTAATGCTGTGTATGAATCTGCCAATGGAGGAACTACATGGACTAATATTTCGGCAGGTTTACCAAATTTACCTGTACATACAATAGTGCAAAATAAACAATCTACACAAAGCAATCACCTATATGCAGGAACACAAATGGGTGTTTTTTATAAAGATGGTCAAAATAACTGGGCTTTATACAATGATGGCTTACCTAATGTAAGAATTGGAGAACTAGAAATTTATTATGACAATGCACCTGCTCAAAGCAAACTAAGAGCTGGTACTTTCGGAAGAGGCTTATGGGAATCTACCCTAGAACCTGTTGCTATTATTGAACCAATTGTAGTCACAACCCCAACAACTATGGTTTCAAATATTGCTGCCAACGTAGGAGGTAACCTAATAGACGAAGGAACGAGTGCAGTAACCGAAAGAGGTATCGTTTGGAGTCAAAACCAAAACCCAACTACAACTGATACTAAAATAACAGATGCCTCAACAGGTACTGGAGTATATACAGCATCTATCACGGGGCTTACCCAAAACACTACCATCACTATAGAGCTTACGCTATCAATAACAGTGGCACCTCTTATGATAATAATATAAGTTTTAAAACGCAATGCGATGCAATACTAAACTTCCCTTTCAATGAAGGGTTTGAAGGTGGTACTCTACCAAGTTGCTGGTCTTATGAAGGAGGTAATTGGGAATATACTAATGGAGGTAATGCTAGTAATGGTGATAATCCATCAGCAGCTCATGGTGGTAATACAAACCCATTGTTCTTCAATGAAAATACGAATGGATCTAGTAAACTGGTTACCCCACCACTAGATTTTGGAAACGGAACAGTAGCTACACTATCTTTTTGGCATACCCAGACAAAATTTAATACATATCAAGATATACTAAAAGTTTATTATAAAACATCATTTAATGGTACATGGAAACTACTTAGTACTTATACTTCAGATATTCCTGACTGGACAGAAAAAAGCATCTCACTTCCTAATCTATCTAGCAATTATTATATAGCATTTGAAGCTAATCTTAATTACGGAAATGGGGTAACAATTGATGATATAAATATAACTTCTAATACTACACTTTCTGTTGGTGAATCAGGATTAGTTAGCAATAATAGTCTTTTAATATATCCTAACCCAACAACTAACCTAATCACCATTGTCGGGAATGCAAAAGAATTAGAAACACTAAAAATTATAACTATTTTGGATCAAGAAATACCGTTGACTAAAAATTCTATTTCACGTCAAAATGGAAAAGTAGAATTAAATATTTCATCTTTCTCAAGTGGAGTATATTTCTTGAAGACACTGACTCAAACATCTGTAATTTATAAGGAATAAAAAATGGATACTACTTATTTGTTAATGAATAATAATAAGTAACACTCTTAAAAAAAGCTCTTGAAAAATTATTTTCAAGAGCTTTTTTTATTTCTATTTTACATCTAACAAACCTAATACCATTTTAACATTCTAATGTTGCAATGAAATTGTTTAATTTTCACCATGTTTCCCTTAAAATATCACAACAACCCTCTTTCCTTAATACACAAAAGCACTATATATCAACATCCTTCACAAAAAACATTTTTTACGGCATGCTCCGCAACCTAATCTTTTACAAAACCTATTTCAAACCCCTTAACACATCACGCATAAAATGATGCTGTTCCAACATTGCGGGTATACTTTGCTCTTTTCTATATTTACCAATAAAATATAAAATAATCCAACCCAAAATGGGTAAAACCATAAAAACCACGTACAAATCAAACGGTTTATTTAAAGACCATTTGGTATACGCTGCTATTGCAAAACCAATAAATAAAACCGCTAATACAAAATGGAAAAACATAAATAATGTCCATGCAGCAGGACTTGGCCCAAACAGCCCATGTACATGACTAGTGCTATCATCTATTTTATTAATTTCTAAATGTAATTGCGGTGAGGTGTAAGTTTGTTTACGCTTTGGACACTTAATAAACACATGATCACCTACTCTACTTACAATAAATTTTTCTTGAGTCTTTTTTACTGCTTCAAAAGCAACTAAAGCAACTTCATTGGTATGTTTTATTTTAAAATCAAACCGAGGTCGTAACACCAACTCATTCAATTCTTTATCGGCTAATGGCATATTTTGTGTGTAATTTTGGAGTAATATACAAAAAAAATAAAAATACTGTTTTTATAAACCTCAAAAAACGACAAAGCCTCAAGTATATTTAGTATTTTTGCGGATTCTACCCTAAAATTTTAGAGGAGAAAAAAGAATAAGAAAAAATATGGGAAATATAGTTGCAATTGTAGGAAGACCAAATGTTGGAAAATCAACACTTTTTAATCGCTTAATTCAAAAAAGAGAAGCCATTATTGATGCTACCAGTGGAGTAACTCGTGATCGTCACTATGGTAAATCTGATTGGAACGGACAAGAGTTTTCTGTAATTGATACTGGAGGTTATGTTGTTGGTAGTGATGATATTTTTGAATCTGAAATAGACAAGCAAGTAGAATTGGCTATTGATGAAGCCGATGCCATTATTTTCATGGTAGATGTTACTACAGGT
>CAZSQD010000002.1:0-47290 GCA_964608925.1 uncultured Kordia sp. | reverse complement strand
TGGCTTCAGGTGTTAAAATTTCAGGTGAAAATTATTTGCCAAAATTACACGCTATTGAGTGTCGTATCAATGCTGAGGATCCATATAATGATTTTCGTCCGTCACCAGGAGTAATTACTACTTTACATGCCCCTGGAGGTCATGGAGTGCGTTTAGACACACATGTATATGCGGGTTATATGATACCACCTAATTATGATTCTATGATTGCAAAGTTAATTACTACTGCACAAACACGTGAAGAAGCAATTGCTAAAATGAAACGTGCTTTAGATGAGTTTATTATTGAAGGTATTAAAACAACCATCCCTTTTCATAGACAATTAATGGATGATCCTGCTTATGTGGCAGGTGATTATACCACTGCTTTTATGGATACTTTTGAAATGGAAAAACCGAACAAAAGTACTATCTAAAAGAATACTATTATATATTACATAAAAAAGCTCCTTTATTAGGAGCTTTTTTTATTACCTTTAAATCGGTGGAAGGATAACCTTTTATTGTTTCTATAAACTTCCGCTATCTAAGTACTATGAGGTATTAAGTTTTGAGATAATACTTTAGGTAAATTAAACCGCTCTATAATTATCAGGATTGGGTATCCAATCTGCTATTAAACTTATAAATAATGAAATTAAGTTATTGGGAAAAAAAAGAATGGTTTACCAATATTGATTATACAATAGTTGGGAGTGGTATTGTTGGTTTAAATACCGCATTAATACTTGCTAAAAAACACCCAAAAGCTAAAATTACTATTATTGAAAAAGGAGTTTTACCTCAAGGGGCAAGTACCAAAAATGCAGGTTTTGCTTGTTTTGGTAGTATTTCAGAAATGCTATCTGATTTACAAAATCATACCGAACAAGAGGTTTTTAATTTGGTTCAAAAACGATGGGAAGGCCTACAGTTATTACGGTCAACTTTAGGGGATACCACTATTGATTTTCAACAAAATGGGAATTATGAATTATTTTTACCTAACACCCATTTGTATGACAATTGTATTCAAAAAATTGAACCTATAAATACATTATTATTACCTCTTTTTAAACAACCTGTTTTTAAAGAAAAAAGAACTCCTTTTGGTTTTAAAAAAGTACATCAAAATGCTATTTTTAATTTATTAGAAGGACAGATAGATACTGGTAAAATGATGAGCGCTTTACTGCAAATTGTACTTTCAAAAGGAATTAAAATTATAAATAATTGTGAGCTTTTAAAGTATACAGAAACGGGTTCAAATGTAAAATTACAGACTAATTTACAAGAGTTTACTACACAAAAATTACTGATTACTACCAATGGATTTGCGCAACAACTACTAAAAGAAAATGTACTGCCGGCACGTGCACAAGTATTAATAACTAAACCAATACCCAATTTAAAAATAAAAGGGACTTTTCATTTGGATGAAGGTTATTACTATTTCAGAAATATTAATAATCGTATTTTATTTGGTGGCGGTAGAAACCTTGATTTTAAAGCTGAGGAAACTACAAAAATGACCACTTCCGCTCTTGTTCAAAATAAATTAACCGAATTATTAAAAACCACTATTTTACCCAATACTCCGTTTGAAATTGATTATGCTTGGAGTGGTATTATGGGAGTAGGAAATCAAAAAAAACCGATTGTAAAACAAGTGTCAAATAATATCTACTGCGGAGTACGTTTAGGAGGTATGGGTATTGCTATTGGTAGTTTGGTAGGAAAAGAATTGGCAGAATTACTATAGCTAAAATAAATTAAACAAAAATGAACATCAAAGAAATATTATATAATGACACCCTACAATTTGTAGAAAACCGATATCAAGTAGTTCAAAACTTAATCAGTTCCATTCAACAATCCTTACAATCTGAAACCAAAAGTAGTGCGGGTGATAAGCATGAAACAGGTAGGGCTATGCTACAATTGGAACGTGAAAAAGCGGGTAATCAATATATAGAAATTGAGCGTTTACAACATGTTTTAAACCGTATTGATATTAAAAAAATCTCTACAAAAATAAGTTTAGGTAGTTTAGTTACTACTAATAAAGGTATTTATTTTATAGCTATTGGCAGAGGTTTAGTAAACATCAATAATCATGATTATTATGTTATTGCATTAAATTCTCCTATAGGAAAACTACTTTTTGGTAAAGAAAAAGGCGATGCAGTAGTATTTAATAAGCAAAAAATTGAGATTTTAACTATTCAATAAAAACTTGACTTGCTGCTCAAAAAACGTTATCTTCGCTTAGCTCTGAATGTAAATTCACTTGTACCGAGTTATTCGGTATTAAAACGGATTCATATTCTTAACAAGTTAGCCCTAATTATAAAACTTCAAGATGAAATATAAAAAAAACTTTATATTCTTAGTAATTTTAATCATTTTTGGTTTTAAATGTCACAGTCAAAAAAGAAGCTCTTATAATTTAGATTTAAAAACAAAGTATGGTACTAAAGTAGGAATCAAGCTTTCAATACAACACGGAAGTGATTATAATTTCGATAAACATAACCCATTAATTAAGGAGATAAACTCAAAGATTATTGACTCTTTGGATTTCTATGACGCAATAGAAATGTATACCACTGTAATAGACAAAATGGGACTAGTTGCTGAGCATATTTACAAAGAAAAATTTGCTGAAAATGATATAAAATTCTATAAACTATATCTTCTACAAGTTGAGATTCCATATGAAATGAAGGTATTATATAATAGACAATCTGATATTACTCAAAAGTATCTGGAGACTATCTTAGTTATAAAAAGCAAAAAGGACTCTTTGAATAATATTCTACAATCTAAAAGAATAAATAAAAAAATAAAGAAGCAAGCTAAACGAGAATTAGAAACCCTTGAGAAAGCTGACTATTTTGAAAAAATATATAATGGACAAGTATTTGATCTTATAAATAAAAGTGAAATTAACTAGGACTAACAACACCTATAAAATAATACGGGTTTTGGCGTATAACCCAAGGGTTTGTGTATATTTACATAGTCGCCAAACTTCTAACATTTGGATTTTAAAACGACAAAGTTAAAACAAAATTTAAAAGCTTTGGCTTGTGCCGATACGAAAATCTGTGGATTTTCTGCCCCGTACTATTCATAGCTAAACGTTAAGCGAAAATACCATAAAAAAACCTGCAACTTGCAGATTTTTTTATGACTTTAAAGGGGGGAACTATTTTACAATCGCTTTTAACCTATCTATAGTTTCTTGTTTACCTAACAGGTTGATAATTTCAAAAACATCTGGTCCTTTCATTGCGCCTACTAAACTTAAACGTAAAGGTTGCATTACTTTACCAAAACCTATTTCTTTAGTGGTTATCCACTCTTTTACGGTGTTTTGAATATTCTCTGTAGTAAAATCAGTAATACCCTCTAAAACAACTATTAATTCTTGTATTAATGTAGGGGTATCTTCTTTTATCGCTTTTTTTAATGCTTTTGCATCATATTGGGTTGGTGCTTCAAAAAAGAAACTACTTAACTCCCATAAATCATTTACAAAAACAGCGCGTTCTTTAACCAAACCAACAACTTGTTGTAGATAATTAGTATGATTTGATTTCTCTAATACAGTTGAAATCACCGCTTTTTTATCGCCATTAAAATTAATAAAATCTTCAGCTATTTTAGCATCTTCTTGTTTTACAAAATATTGTTGGTTAAACCATTTTGCTTTTTCAGGATCAAATTTAGCTCCTGCTTTATTTACACGTTCTAAACTAAAATCATCAACCAGTTCTTGTAAAGTAAATAATTCTTGTTCCGTACCAGGATTCCAACCTAAAAAGGCTAAAAAGTTAACTACAGCTTCTGGTAAATAACCATCTTCTTTAAATCCACGAGAAGTAGTATCGGCTGTTTTCCACTCTAACGGAAATACTGGAAAACCACCTTTATCACCATCTCTTTTACTTAATTTTCCTTTACCTGTTGGTTTTAAAATTAAAGGTAAATGTGCAAATTTAGGTGCTTCCCAACCAAATGCTTTATACAATAATATATGTAATGCCATGGATGGTAACCACTCTTCACCACGTATTACGTGACTAATTTTCATTAAGTGATCATCTACAATATTAGCTAAATGATAGGTTGGCATCCCATCACTTTTAAATAATATTTTATCATCTAATACATTGGTATCTATTTTAATTTCCCCGCGGATTTCATCTTGTAAAATTAAAATTTCATCTTGCGGACTCTTAAAACGCACTACATATTTATCTCCATTTGCTATACGTTGCTGTACTTCTTTAGTATTTAAAACTAAACTATTATCTAATTTTAAACGATTGTGCCAATTGTAAATAAAAGTTTTACCTTTTACTTCATGGTCTTTACGGTGTGCATCTAAACTTTCTGGCGTATCAAAAGCATAATAGGCATGCCCGCTATTAATTAGTTTTTCACAATGAGTTGCATAAATTTCTTTACGTTCACTTTGCTTGTAAGGTCCGTATTTACCTGGTTTATCTGGTCCTTCATCATACGGTATATTACACCAGTTTAAGCTATTGTTAATATAACTTTCAGCTTCGGGTACAAAACGATTTTGATCGGTATCTTCAATACGTAAAATAAAGGTACCTTTATTTTTTTTAGCGAAAAGGTAATTGAATAATGCAGTACGTACTCCGCCAATATGTAAAGGTCCTGTAGGACTTGGAGCAAAACGAACTCTAACTTCTTGTAACATGTTCTTTTTTTTTAATTGCTATATAAATAGGTATAGCTAGCTGATTTTTATGCTGCAAATATACTTATTTTAATTGCGGGGTGATAGCCTATTAAGTATAATTACTGGAGTGTTATATCTAAATTTAATAAAATGTTAATTAAATTTTAACTACCTGATTTTAAAGGGGTGTTTTTTAATCCTTTTTGTTGATAACTAAACAACTAATAACTATAACTAAATTTTGATTTCTAATTTTATTTTACAATCACGGTTTACTTTTAAAATAACACTATTATTTAACTTTATTTTTAGAGAAGTTATTCATAAAAAAAGTAGCGTTATTAATAAAAATTTTACAAAAAACTATTCACAATTTATAGTGAATAGCGTTATTAACAAATTGTTTAATAACTAGTAGTTTTATTTAAAAATCAAAGGTTTATACTATTCATAACTTCATTTTTACTGTTCATTACTTTTTAAAACTATCAATTACAACAATTATATATAAAACTTATACAGCTATTAACAGACCATAATAATCATAATTTCAATTTTAAAAATATCTAAAAAAAGTAAAATAATATATTATATGTTTATAAATGTTAACTATTTTTAAAAGTAAATTATCTTTACTAAAAAAGGTGTAATTTTATAAAAAAAAAGAAAAACTTGAGTACGTACCAAAATATTGCCAATAAATTAAAACAGTTTATAAAACGTTATTACGTAAATGAATTGATAAAAGGAAGTTTACTTTTTTTAAGTATAGGGTGTTTGTATTTTTTTATAACCCTTTTAGTAGAACATTTTTTATGGTTATCACCTAATTATCGTACCGTTTTATTTTGGTTGTTTATTATAGTAGAAACCAGCTTGTTAATTAAATTTATAGGGATACCTATTTTAAAATTAGTAGGTTTACAAAAAGGAATTACCCAAACAGAAGCTTCTAAAATTATTGGTAAACATTTTCCTAAAGTACAAGATAAACTTACTAATTTATTACAGTTAAAAGAAGGTAGTTTTCAATCGGAATTATTAATTGCCAGTATTAATCAAAAAGCTGCAGAATTAAACCCTATTCCTTTTAAAATTGCTATAAATTTTAAAAAAAATATAAAATATTTAAAATATGTAGCGCTACCAATATTGGTTTTTTTAGGTTTTCAAATAACAGGTAATAAAGAAGTTATAAGTAGTAGTTATACACGTGTTGTAAACCATAATGTAGCTTACACACCGCCAGCACCATTTACAATTGTAGTTAAAAATAAAAAATTACAAGCTATTGAAAATGATAATTTTATAGTAGAAATTACTACAAAAGGAAAGGTATTACCAACGCATTTAAAAATTAATTTTAACAACGAAACCTATTTTGTAACTAAAACTAATTTTAATACCTATCAATACCATTTTAAACAGGTACAACATGATATTAATTTTACAGTATCTGCTAATGCTATAGTTTCAAAACCCTACACTATAAAAGTAGTTAAAGTACCCACTATTACTAATTTTAAATTAGCTTTAAATTACCCTTTACATACAGGTAAAAAAAATGAAACCATACAAAATACAGGTAATCATACAATACCAGAAGGTACACAAGTAACTTGGCTACTTCAAACTAAAACCACCAATACCGTAAATTGGATTTCTAAAAAAAATAAAGCTAATTTTAAAAAAGAAAATACATCTTTTACTTACAGTAAACGTATTTTTAATAGTATTAATTATCAAATTACCACTAGTAATACCGCTGTTAAAAATTATGAAAAATTAAACTATCACCTACAAACGGTAAAAGATTTATATCCGGAAATATACCTACAATCCAAATCAGATAGTTTAGATAATCAAATACTATATTTTTTAGGTAAAATTAGTGATGATTATGGTTTAAAAAAACTACAAATTACTTATAATGAAGTAGGTAGCACTATAAAAATATCAGTACAAATACCCATTCAATCAGGTAATTTTCAACAATTTACTTATGCTTTTCCTGGTAATTTACCTTTGTTAAAAGGAAAAGGGTATGCATATTACTTTGAAGTTTTTGATAATGATGCACTACACCATTTTAAGAAAACAAAAAGTGAAATATATACGTATCATAAATTAACGGATGCGGATTTGGAAGCTCAAAAATTAAAAGAACAGGAGCAAAATATTGATAATTTATCAAAATCATTACAAAAATTAAATAAGCAGGATAAGGATTTAAAAGAAATGAATCAGCTTCAAAAAGAGAAAAAAGAACTCTCTTGGATGGATAAACTAAAAGTAAAAAATATATTTAAAAAACAAAACCAACACGATAAATTAATGCAAAAATTTAATAAAGATTTGCAACGTAATTTAAAAGAATTTCAAAAAGATAATAAAGAAGATACATTTAAAGAAGAACTGCAACAGCGTTTAAAAGAGCAAGAAAAAGAATTGCAAAAAAATGAAAAATTATTAGAAGAATTAAAGAAATTAAAAGATAAAATTAGTGATGAAGAGCTGTTTGATAAAATAGAAAAATTAACTAAAGAACAAAAAAATAAAGAAAAATCATTAGCACAAGTTTTAGAATTAACCAAACGCTATTATGTAAAAAAGAAGTTTGAAAAATTAGTAAATGATTTAGAAAAATTAGCAAAAAAACAAGCAGATCTTTCTAAAAAAGATGGTGATGAAAATACGAAAGAAAAACAAGAAGCTTTAAATGAAGAGTTTAAAAAAATACAAGAGGAATTAGAAAAAATTAAAAAAGACAATCAAGATTTAAAGAAACCTATGGGTCTTGATGAAAAGAAGGAGCAACAAGAAGAAATTAAAAAAGACCAACAAGAAGCTAGTGATAATTTAGATAAAAAAGATCAAAAATCAGCAAAAAAGAAACAAAAAGAAGCTGCTAAAAAAATGCAGAAAATGAGTATGAGTATGCGTCAACAATCATCATCATCATCTGAAGAAGAGTTGGATGAAGATATTAAAATGTTACGTCAAATATTAGATAATCTGATTAGTTTTTCTTTTGATCAAGAAAGTTTATTAGATCAAGTAAAAAACTTAGAATCTAATTTTTCAATGCCCGAAAAATTAAAAAAACAACATATTTTAAAAGATCATTTTAAACATATTGACGACAGTTTATTTGCACTTTCATTACGTCAGCCAAAAATTTCTGAAATAATAAATAAAGAAATTACTGAGGTACATTTTAATATTAATAAAGCGTTAGAACGTTTTGCAGATGTTAAAAATTATTTAGGAGTTACCAACCAGCAATACGCTTTAACAGCCGCTAATAATTTAGCTAATTTTTTAAGCACTGTATTAGATGCTATGCAAAATAAAGCTACATCTATAGGTAATGGTAGTTGTAGTAAACCAGGAGGAAAAGGAGAAAGTTTTAGTTTACCAGATATTATAAAAAAACAAGAAGATTTGTTAGGTAAAATGAAAGAAGGCCAGCAAAAAGGAAAAGATGGAAAACCTAAAGAAGGTGAAGGTGAAAAACCGGGTAAAAATGGTAAACCTGGAGCGTCTGGAGAAAAAGGAGAAGGTAAAGATGGTAAAAAGGGTATGGGTAAAAAAAGTGATGAAGGAAAAGGAAAAAATGGTAGTGGAAAAGAACCTGAAGATAATGATAATGAAAATTCTGCACAAAAATTGTATGAAATTTACAAACAACAACAACAATTAAAACAACAGTTACAAGACTATTTAAAAGCAAATGGAGCTATAAATAATGAAGCCAAACAATTATTAAAACAAATGGAGGGTATTGAAAATATGCTGTTAGAAAAAGGTTTTAATGATGCGGTAACAAAACAAATGGAAAATATAAAACATGAAATGTTAAAACTAATGAAAGCTGCTTACAAACAAGGAGAAGATAATAAACGTGAAGCAACTACAAATACCAATAAATTTAACAATAAAACTACCACTAAACCACCCAAAATAGAACAATACTTTAATGAAGTTGAAATATTAAATAGACAAGCACTACCTTTGCAACCCATTTATAAGAAAAAAGTGCAACAATATTTTAAATAAAGTATGATTAACTTTGATTTTGAAACCGATTTTACATTAAATAATGAAGCAGAATTTAGTAATTGGATTGAGCGTGTTATTACATCAGAATCTTATGTATTAGGAGAAGTAAATTATATTTTTTGTGATGATGATTATTTACATAAAATTAATGTAGAGTATTTAAACCATGACACCTTAACGGATATTATTACGTTTGATAATAATGTTGGTATAACTGTTTATACGGATATTTTTATATCAATAGAAAGGGTTTTAGATAATGCAAAAGATTTTAAAGTTACTTTTAATGAAGAATTAAAAAGAGTAGTTATACATGGTATTTTACACTTATGTGGGTATAAAGACAAAACAGAAGCAGAAGCAACTTTAATGCGTCAAAAAGAAGATGAAAAAATAAAGATGTTCCACGTGGAACATTAATTATACTATAATAGCCTATTAAATTTAATAATGTATGCATTTAAAATAATTACTTATACTCTTTGAGTTAGGTAAATTTATTTTAAAAAAGTATTAAATAATGTTCCACGTGGAACAAATAATATTAAAAATAGGTTTTTGTAATAAAAACTATTGAGAAGTTTAAATTATGTTTGATAAAATATATGATGTTATTGTAGTTGGTGGTGGTCATGCAGGTTGTGAAGCCGCAGCAGCATCTGCTAATATGGGTGCTTCTACCCTTTTGGTAACTATGAGTTTACAAAATATTGCACAAATGTCATGCAACCCAGCAATGGGTGGTATTGCAAAAGGACAAATTGTACGTGAAATAGATGCACTTGGTGGTTACTCTGGTATTATAACAGATAAAACAGCTATACAGTTTAAAATGCTTAATAAAAGTAAAGGACCTGCTATGTGGAGTCCTCGAGCACAATCAGATCGTATGCGTTTTGCTGAGCAATGGCGCTTGCAATTAGAAGCTACCAAAAATCTTGATTTCTATCAAGAAATGGTAAAAGGACTTTGGATTGATAATAATAAAATACGTGGTGTTGTAACCACTTTAGGTTTGAAAATTGAAGCCAAAACAGTAATTTTAACTAACGGTACTTTTTTAAATGGACTCATTCATATAGGTGATAAACAATTTGGTGGCGGTCGTGCAGGAGAAGCTCCTTCAAAAGGAATCACTGAAGAGTTGGTTGCTTTAGGTTTTGAATCAGGACGTATGAAAACAGGAACTCCTCCAAGAGTCGATGGACGTAGTTTAGATTTTTCTAAAATGATAATTCAACCAGGAGATGAAAACCCTGATAAGTTTTCTTATAGTGATATTACCAAACCATTAACGCATCAACGTCCATGTCATATGAGCCACACCTCTACTTTAGTGCATGATTTATTACGTGAAGGTTTTGATAAATCACCCATGTTTAACGGTCGTATTAAAAGTTTAGGACCACGGTATTGCCCTTCTATTGAAGATAAAATAAATCGTTTTGCTGATAAAGAATCACATCAACTTTTTGTAGAACCAGAAGGTTGGGATACTTGTGAATATTATATTAATGGTTTCTCAACATCATTACCAGAAGAAGTACAATTTAAAGCATTACGTAGTGTAGTTGGTTTTGAAAAAGTAAAGTTTTTTAGACCCGGTTATGCTATTGAATATGATTACTTCCCCCCTACACAATTGCGTCATACTTTAGAAACTAAATTGGTAACTGGTTTGTTTTTTGCAGGACAAATAAATGGAACAACAGGTTATGAAGAAGCGGCTTCTCAAGGAATGATGGCAGGTATAAACGCAGCATTAAAAATACAAGAAAAAGACCCTTTTATTTTAAATAGAGATGAAGCATATATAGGAGTTTTAATTGATGATTTGATAACTAAAGGAACTGAAGAGCCTTATAGAATGTTTACCTCTCGTGCCGAATATAGAACTTTATTACGTCAAGATAACGCCGATTTTAGATTAACACCAAAAGGATATGCTTTAGGTATTGCTTCTGAAAAACGTATGAAACGCATGGAAGAAAAGCAAACTAATTCAGATAATTTTATTCAGTTTTTTAAAGAAACCAGTGTAAAACCAAATGAAATAAATCCGGTATTAGAAACTAAAAAATCATCACTAGTTAAACAACAAGATAAAATGTTTAAGGTATTTGCACGTCCTAATATTACAATGGATGATATGCGTACTGTAAAAGTGGTGGATGATTATGTAGTAGCAAATAAGTTAGATAAAGAAGTTTTAGAGCAAACTGAAATACAAGTAAAATACGCAGGGTATATTGCAAAAGAAAAATTAAATGCTGATAAGTTACATCGTTTAGACTATGTAAAAATACCAGCTAATTTTGATTACACACAGTTAAAATCTTTAGCAACGGAAGCACGTATAAAATTAACCAAAATACAACCCACTACTATTAGTCAAGCTTCTCGTATATCAGGAGTGTCACCAAGTGATATATCTGTTTTATTAGTGTATTTAGGTAGATAATAAAGTAAAACCATAGCTTGTTAAATTTCAATGTTCCACGTGGAACATTGTTTTTTTTATAGGAGCTTAATTAGTATATTCAAACGTAGTTGATAATTATTTGAAGATATAAATAATAGAAAAAAAATGGAAAGTGTACGTTTAAAAAAAGACAAAATATTAAACATTAAAATATTTGCAGCCATTTTTATTGTAATAGGTATAGTAGCTGCATTTGAAAATTTAACTGGAATATTTATATTATTAATAGGAGTACTTTTAGTGGGTATTAATGTTGAATTAGAAATATTCTCAATTGATAAAAGTCGTTTACAATTTACTTTTTTAAACAAGAGATTGTTTAGTATAAAACAGGAAGTTTTATCTCCAAATTATATTTCTTTGTTTGGTCAATCATTTAGTAAAAGTAATGACTTTAGTGCAGTAGCAGCATTAGGATCTTCCTCTGCTTTTGATTTTTATGTAATCCGTTTTTTTGATGAAAACAATAGAAATGAAATCGTTTTTAAATCTAAAAATAAAGCAGAAGTTTTACAAAAAGGAAAACAATTAGCTGAATTATTAAATGTAGATTTGTTAAATAAATTAGAAAACTAATGCACCCCTTTACTGTTAAAGATCATTCCGTTTCACAAGAAAATTTTAAATTAGAGTTTAATACCTCTTTGCAAATGTGGGTAACTACTCCGCAACCTTCTACTCAAAATTTACCGAAGTATTACCAAACGAAAGATTATATTTCACACACCAATACACAGCGTAATCTATTTGAAAAAGTATATCATTGGGTACGCTCCTACTCGCTTCAAAAAAAGATGCTGCTTATTAATAAGCAAACATCAAAAGGTAATTTGTTAGATATTGGTTGTGGTACAGGTAATTTTTTACAAGTAGCACAACAACACGGTTGGAAAACTACAGGTATAGAACCTAATATGGATGCTAGAAAAATAGCAAACACTAAAAATAACAATCAAGTTTTTGATATTAAACAATTAGAGGAGTTTGAAAACGAAAGTTTTGAGGTTATTACTTTATGGCATGTGTTGGAGCATTTACCAAATTTAGAAAAGCAAGTGCAGTTATTTAATCGCTTATTAAAACCAAATGGTTTGTTGGTTATAGCAGTTCCTAATTACAATAGTTTTGATGCCCAACATTACAAGCAACATTGGGCAGCTTTTGATGTGCCACGTCACTTATGGCATTTTAGTCAAAAAAGTATTGCATTATTATTTAAAGAAAACTTTAAAGTAGTAAAAACGACACCAATGAAATTTGATAGTTTTTATGTATCGCTTTTAAGTGAAAAAATAAAAACAAATAAAATGAATCCTATAAAAGCATTTTATATTGGTTTGCGTTCAAATTTAAAAGCAATCCGTACTTCTGAATATTCTTCACTCATTTACACCCTTAAAAAACTCTAAAATCGAATTTAAACAAGGTTTAAAGTATTTTAAATAACTAATCACCACCTACACCTCTTTTTATTTTAAAGGCGTGGGGTGGCTATATAAATAGATATTATAAAATAGATGTTTTCTATATAATTTTATTTTAATATATAAAAAATCTATAATAGCTAAAACTTAAATAATAACACTATTGAACACCAATAACATTATGGTTTAATTTTTGGAGAGGGCGGTAATTATCATGCATTAATTGATGTAAAGCATTTAGTTGTTTTTTAGAAGCAGTAAGGTGCTCTTTTAAAACAATCCACTCTACAACTTCAGTACAAGGAGGTGTTGTAAATGAACCTTTGTAGTGGTAATAATGTTTTGTATAAGGCATTAGTTTTCTTAAATCATAACTTTCATCCGCGTTATATTCCCCTTCAGTTTTTGGTAAATTAGGAATGTATTTGGTTAAAAAATCCGATGCTTCTCCCTCTTCTACTAACACACTAATTACCGCATAAGTATTGTCTTTTGCTTTATTTACAAAATGCAATTCTAATGGAAAATGACGACCATTTACTGTATGTTCGCTAAGTGTGTGCATATGAAATTGTTTTAAACTATAAACCTTTCCGTTAAAGGTTAAACTATTTCCTTTATCTACATTAAATTGTTCAGTATGTCCGTTATTTACAATTGCTATTTTAGAATGTGTGTAATGTACTGTTAACTGGTTTTTTTGGGAGGTAGTTTGAGTGTCATTAATATTTATGGGTGATTGTGAGTTTCCATCACAATCTTTATATTGTTCACTAATATGACTCCAATTAGCGGGTTTATTTTTACCAGTATACCCCCAATGTGTTTTATGATTTTTTTGATGAGAATTTTCTGTTGTTTTACAAGAAAAAATAGTTAGGGCTGCAGTTACTAAAACTAAGATTTTTGAAGTATTCATCTTTTTATTATTTAAGTTAATTATTTTTTAAATCATCAATCAAAAGCATTAATTTTTCAATAGTAACATGATCCATAATAACAATTTTAAACCAATTTGGGTTGTTATGATCATCAGGTACTAAACCATATTTTATTGCTATTTCTTTAGTAATAAATTTACTTTTTATTGTGATAATATTAGAAGAAGGGTGCCTGTAAAAATCAATATTTAAATCGGTTAATTGCGCACACATCCATTCGGTACGTTTTTGTAAAATAAATATTTTTTCTTGCCAGCCAAACGGTCCATTTTTAACTAAAATCATCCAAACGGCAACAGCATTGGCTCCACTTCTACTACCAATTAAAGTAAAATCTTGCCCTTCAACATAGCTTGCCTCTTGGGTATTTACATTTTCTAGATATCCTTTTTTAATTAAAAAGATACCGGTTCCATAAGGTGCTTGCGCCATTTTATGTGCATCTAAAGTAAAGGACGAAATATGCTTATTTTTAAAAGTAAAAGCGCTGTATTTTTCGGTAAATGGATAATAAAACCCTCCAAAAGCTCCATCAATATGTAATTTAAAATTACAATTTAATTGTGTTAATGGTTTTATATAAGCCTCTAAATTATCAACACTACCAAACATGGTTGTCATCATATTGGCAACCACAATAAAATATTTTTTACCTTCCTTCTGTGCTTTTTGTAACGTTTGTGTTACCGCACTTTCAGTAATGTTACGGGTTTCTTTTTCTACAGCAACTTTATGTAAGGAAATAGCTAATAAATTTGCCGATTTTGGCATGGAGTAATGACTGTCTTCGCTACAAATAATAGTAATTTCTTCTGGTTTTGCATCACATTCATTAAGGTAATAATTTCGGTAAACCCAAATGGCTTGCATATTAGCTTCCGTGCCTCCAGATGCAATATAACCATCATGTTCATTAGGGTTTCCTTTTAAAATATCTACGGTACAAATATCAATAACATCACGTTCAATTTTTTGAGTACCCACAAAAAAAGCTTCACTTTTCCCTAAAGTATGACAACCAATATGATTTGGGTTTTGTATTAAAGTAGATATAAAAGGAGCGTCTTGCAAAAAGGAATTATCTTGATTAAAAACCTTTTCATCTAAATGAGATCCAGGTACACCTAAAATATGTTGAGCATTGTAGTTTATATTATTTTTCAGCGCAGTAAATACCCGTGTTTTAATTTCTTCTTGGGAATGTTTTTTCCAGTAAATATTCATTTTTTATTTTTATTTAGTACTATATTTATGCTAATCCTAAAGCAATTTCAATCATGCTTTTAAAAGTCGTTTCTCGTTCTTTACTTGTAGTGGTTTCTCCAGTAATCAAACTATCAGAAATGGTTAAAATAGTCAAGGCATTTACTTGATGTTTTGCAGCTAAGGTATATAAACCAGAAGTTTCCATATCTACACAAAGTACTCCAAATTCTGCCCATTTTTTATAATCGTTAAAATTATCAGCATAAAATTCGTCACTGGTTAATATGTTTCCCGCCTTAATTTTGGTGTTATTTATTTTAGCAACCTCAAGCGCTTTATTAAATAAATTAAAGCTTGCTGTTGGTGCATAATCAGCCCCATTAAAACGCAGTTTATTGTTTCCAGAATTTGAGGAAGCTGCCATTGCTAATACAATATCTCTAATTTTAACTTCTTTTTGATAAGAACCTGCACTACCCACACGTATTAGGTTTTTTACACCATAATCAGTAATTAATTCGTGTACATAAATAGATAAACTAGGCACACCCATACCTGTACCCATTACTGAAATCCGTTTACCTTTATAGGTACCTGTATACCCAAGCATACCACGTACTTCATTAAATAAAGTAGGGTTTTTTAAAAAAGTTTCGGCAATCCATTTAGCACGTAATGGATCTCCAGGTAATAAAATGGTTTCTGCTATTTCTCCTTTTTTTGCGGATATATGTATACTCATTTTGTTTCGTTTTTTAGTTTGTTTTTTCCTTTATAGATGGTAGAATATAACCAAAACACTTCCTATATTTTTTAAAAGGCGATCTCTCAATATTAATATTCTCCTTTTTTTGCAACACCATCAGTTACAATTGCTATCCCTGAAGATGTTCCAATTCTTGAAACACCTAAAGCAATATATTCTTTTACCTTTTTAGCATCTCTAATACCTCCAGATGCTTTAATTTTTACTTTTTTCCCAGCTACAGCTTTCATGAATTTCACCGCATTAAATGTAGCACCTCCCGTACTAAAGCCAGTTGATGTTTTTATAAAATCAGCTTTTGCAGCAATTGCTAATTCGCTTGCTTTGGTAATTTCTTCATCCGTCAACAAGCAAGTTTCTAAAATTACTTTTAAGGTTTTTTTACCCATTGCTTTTTTTACCTTTTTTATATCTTTTTGTACTGCTTTAATATCGCCACTTTTTAGTAAACCGATATTAAGTACCATATCAATTTCTTGAGCTCCATCTTTTAAAGCTTGTTTGGTTTCGGCTACTTTTGCCTTAGTGCTCATTGCACCTAACGGAAACCCAATTACACTACATACTTTTACACCACTTTTTTTCAATTCTTTTTTTGCTAATTTCACATAGCTACTGTTTATACAAACAGAGAAAAATAAGTGTTTTTTTGCTTCATCACATAAGTTGATAATTTCTGCTTTGGTTGCGGTAGGTTTTAATAACGTATGGTCAATATAAGTATTTAATTTCATGTTAGATATTCTTTAAGTGCTACTGATTAGTCGAATTCTCAAAGATACGGTTTTTATAAATTTACAAGAATGATATTTATCAGAAAACAAAATTGAAATAATTTTACTATTTTCGCACTAAATAAATAATTTTTAAAAAAACAAACAGGATGAAAAAAGTACTAATAGCAGCATTTACAGTCGTATTATTTACCGCTTGTAACCAAGAAAAAACAGCATTTATTGATAATGAAAAATTGATTGAAAATTATCAAGAAAAGAAAGATATGGAAACTGGTTATGAGGTTAAAATGGAAGCTTTAAATAAAAAGAAAGATAGTATTGGTAAAGAATTTAAAAAAGAAGTAGATGCGTTTCAAGTAAAAGCAAAAGGAATGCGTCAACAAAAAGCACAAGAGTTGTATCAGCAATTAGGGCAAAAACAACAATTTTTACAGCAACAATTTCAGCAAGAGCAACAAGCTATTGCTATGCAAAGTCAAAAAGAAGTAGATAGCTTATTGAGTAAAATTGACGTTTTTGTAACGGAATACGGTAAAACAAACGGATATACTTACATTTTTGGTAAAAATAAAGCAGGGAGTGTTTTATATGGCTCAGATAAAAATGACATTACGCAACAAATTACAGACGCTTTAAATACAGCATACGGAGATAAAAAATAGTCGTGAAACGACAGTTAATTGCAGAGCGATAGCCAATTAATATTATTGGTTGCGTAACAATAATCAATAAAAACACCATTCCATTTAAACGGAATGGTGTTTTTTTATGGAATGTTAGGACTATCAATACATTTTTTTTCAGTTTTAAAATGTAAAAGCCAGCTATAACTCGTGAAAAAGTTTTTAAAACTATCCCTTTTTAACATGTAACAACCGTGTTAATTTTATAGATAAATCGGTTAAAATAATTTTAGCATTTCCGTTACGTTCAATATGATAAATGGCATCATTTAAAGCTTCGTTTATCGCTAAAATATTATTACCATGTACAAACGGCGCAAATTTTGCTAATGAAAAATTAGGGGTTTGTGGTGTAAAAAACACTAAATCCGTAGCGGTATAATTTTGTAATAATGCTTGCCTAAAAAAGTTTAAGCAATAGTTTAAAAATAACTTTTGTGTTTCTCTACCCGTTTTAGCAACAGTTTCACTCCAACCCAATAAATCATTTATAGCGGCTTTATTTCCTTTTGCTTTAAAGGCAGCACGTATCCAGGTTATAAACCATTCTTCAAACAGCAACTCTTCCCCATCTTGATTAATTAAATCAACCGCTTTGTTATAATTTCCTTCTGCTTGATGTGCAATTTTTATAGCTTGCTCCTCTCCTATTTCAAACTGTTTTAATACTGCATTTTTAATATCATTTTCTGCTAAAGGCGGAAAATGTAATACTTGACAACGAGATCTAATGGTATTTATAATTTGATCTTCATGTTCTGTAATTAATAAAAAAACTGTTTTTTCTGGAGGCTCTTCAATTAGTTTTAATAATTTATTGGCAGCGGCATTATTTAATTTATCAGCCATCCAAATTAGCATGATTTTATACCCACCTTCAAATGATTTTAAACTTAGTTTTTTTACAATATCCTGAGCCTCATCTACTCCAATATTACCTTGTTTATTTTCTACCTCAAGTAATTTATACCAGTCAAATAAGTTGCCATAGGGCTGGGTATGTACAAATGCACGCCATTCTTCTAAAAATAAATTACTAACCGCATGCCTTTTTACTTTAGTGTTGGTTGCAACAGGAAAAGCAAAATGTAAATCAGGATGTGCTAATTTTTCAAATTTAAGGTTGCATGTTTCATTATTTTCACCACACAAAATATATTGTGCATAAGCAATTGCCATAGCTAAAGTACCGGTGCCTTCATTACCCACAAATAGTTGTGCATGGGGGATTCTACCATTATTAGCACTTGTTTTTAAATGATTTTTTATATGGGTTTGACCAATTACTGCATTAAAATTCATAAGACAAATATAAATAATTATCTTTGCTAAAATTTAAAAAACAGTTAAAACATGAAAACCGTAAACGACTTTAACTTTGAAAATAAAAAAGCCTTAATTCGGGTAGATTTTAATGTGCCCTTAAATACCGATTTAATAGTGGGGGATACCTCTCGTATTGAAGCTGCAAAACCTACTATTATTAAAATTTTAGAAGATGGCGGAAGTTGTGTATTAATGTCACACTTAGGAAGACCAAAAGGAGTTCAAGATGAGTTTTCTTTAAATCATATTATTGAAAAAGTTTCTGAAATTATTGGTGTACAATGTAAATTTGTAAATAATTGTGTAGGTGAAGAAGCAGAAACGGCAGTTGCTAATTTAGAACCAGGAGAAATTTTAGTATTAGAAAACTTACGTTTTCATGAAGAAGAGAAACAAGGAAATACAGCTTTTGCTCAGCAATTGGCAAAATTAGGAGATATTTATGTAAACGATGCTTTTGGTACCGCTCATAGAGCACATGCATCAACTTCGGTTGTAGCTGATTTTTTTGGCAAAAATAAATGCTTCGGGTTATTATTAGCGAAAGAAATTGAAAGCATTGATAAAGTAATGCAAACAGGAGAAAAACCAGTATTGGCTATTTTGGGAGGCGCAAAAGTATCGTCAAAAATTACTATTATTGAAAATATTTTAGATAAAGTAGATCATGTAATTATTGGTGGGGGTATGACGTTTACCTTTATCAAAGCACAAGGAGGAAAAATTGGAAACTCATTAGTTGAAGATGATTATTTGGAGTTGGCTACACGTATTTTAAAACAAGCAGAAGAAAAAGGAGTACAAATACATTTACCTGTAGATGCTGTTATTGCAGACGATTTTTCTAATGATGCAAACACACAAATTGTAGATACTGCAAAAATTCCAGATGGTTGGATGGGGTTAGACTGTGGTCCAGAAACATCAGCAAACTTTAGAGATGTAGTATTAAAATCAAAAACAATTTTATGGAATGGTCCTTTAGGTGTGTTTGAAATGGAAAACTTCGCAAAAGGAACAATTTCTTTAGGGCAAGCAATTGTGGATGCCACTAAAAATGGAGCATTTTCACTAGTAGGTGGGGGAGATTCAGTTGCGGCAGCTAAACAATTTGGTTTTACGGATGGTGTAAGTTACGTAAGTACAGGTGGTGGCGCAATGTTGGAAAGCTTAGAAGGAAAAACTTTACCTGGTATTGCGGCTATTTTAAAGTAAAATTTAGGAGTAACATCTAAAAAAAACGTCTGTTCGAGTGATTTTTTGAAGCGAAGTGAATAAAAATAGTATCGAGAACATTTTCGCCTCTAATACACGAATGTTTTATTCGTGTATTAGAGGCAGTTTTTTGTATACTATTTTTAATCTCAATTTAAAACACTATTTTAGCATCTTAACCGTTTTATTTAAAACACATACTTCTATGCTAAAGCATTTAATAGCCATTTTCTTTTTTTATTCTTTAATCGGAATTGCGCAAGAAAAACCTGCTGATACGATTTCAATAACAAAAACAGTAGTTACTGATACTATTTCGGTAGTTAGGGATACCATTTTTCAAACTAAATTACCTATTAAAATAACAGAAAATAAACCTGTTATTTTATATGATACGCTACAAACGGAGCCCTTTATTTTATTACAAAGAAGAAAGCCAGTAGCTGAAACTGTAACTACCCAAACAGAAGCGATAGATTCTAGCGCACCATTAATAAGTAATTTTCCTACGGAAACCAAACCAGAAACACCTATAAATATTGATTTTCAGGAGTTAAAACAATTAATTCAAGACGTACCAGATAATGCGTACGCAGCTAATATTGACCAATCTTATTTACAGGAATTATATAGTAATGATTTGTATGACACCATTAATCATTTACGCTATCAAATTGGGGACACACCTGTTTATTATCCGCAGTTAACAAAAGACACATTAATAGCGCGTTTGCAGCGTTTAAATGAGCGTACACCCTTTAATATTGAGTACAATCCTATTTTAGAAAGTGTAATTAAAACTTTTTTAAAAAACCGTCAAAATTCCTTACAACGTTTAATGGGATTAGCACATTATTATTTCCCCATATTTGAGCAAGAATTAGACGCATTTAATATGCCATTGGAAATGAAATACCTTGCCATTGTAGAATCGGCTTTAAACCCAAGAGCAAAATCAAGAGTTGGTGCAACAGGGTTGTGGCAGTTTATGTACCCAACAGGTTTAGAGGAAGGTTTAGGGGTGAGTTCTTATGTAGATGAGCGTAGTGATTTATTAAAATCTACCCGAGCAGCATGTAGGTATTTAACCAAATGTTACAACCGTTTTGGTGATTGGGATTTGGCGCTGGCAAGTTACAATTCAGGCATGGGTAATGTAAGTAAAGCCATTAGACGTTCTGGAGGAAGTGAAAATTATTGGAATATCCGTTCGTTTTTACCACGTGAAACAGCAGGTTATGTGCCTATTTTTCAGGCTACCATGTATGTTTTTGAATACGCAAAAGAGCACAATTTTAAACCAGATGCTCCTAGGTATCAGTTTTTTGAAACCGATACCATTAGAGTACGTAAAAAATTAGGTTTGGAGCATGTTGCCGAATTGTTTGACATTAAAATGGAAGATTTACAGTTTTTAAACCCAAGTTATAAACTAAATATTATTCCGGTAGTAAAGGGTGAAAACTATACATTGCGTTTACCTATTCAATATATTGGGAAATTTGTAACTCATGAAAATGCTATTTATGCATATGCCGAAAAAGAATTTAATAAAAGAGAAAAAGCATTACCCGAATTAGTTTCTTCATCAAGTAGAATAAGATACCGTGTGCGGTCAGGAGATTTTTTAGGTAAAATTGCACGTAAATATGGCGTAAAAGTAAGCCAATTAAAACGATGGAACGGATTAAAATCAAACAGCTTAAAAATAGGACAGCGTTTAACCATACACCCACGTCATCCTCAAAAAACAGCAAGTAAAAAGAAGTCCATAAAACAACCTACAAAACCATCCAAATATAAAACAGCAAGCAGTTATACTGTACAAAGTGGAGACAGTTTATACGGGATTGCTAAAAAATATAGTGGCGTATCCGCTCAAAATATTCAACACCATAATAACCTATCCAATAACAGCTTAAAACCTGGGATGGTTTTAAAAATTCCGAAAGGATAGTTTGGTGTTGTTTTTGTAGTAACAAATTTAAAAATTATATCAAGTTTAATTCATTTTCCTATTTAATAAATAGAAAAACTAAAAAGTCACCCACAGTAGTGGTACAATTCTATGAAAAAATTCATCACATTATTAGCAATTACTGCGGTATTATTTTCTTGTCAAAATGATAGTAAAAAGGGTAAAAAACATTTGCCAGCAAGTGCAGGAACTATAAATAATTTTACCATTGTTACTTCTAATAGTTTTTGGAAAGGAGAAGTGGGGGATGCCATACGTAAAGTATTTGCTACACCTGTATATGGTTTACCACAAGATGAACCCATGTTTAAGTTAGTACAAATGGAACCGAAAGCATTTCATTCGTTTGTAAAAAAAAGTAGAACCTTTATTCAAATAGAACAAAACGATAGTATTACAGAGTTGAAATTTATAAAAAATCTACATGCAAAACCACAAACAGGTATTTTAATACGTGGTAAAAATCAAGGTGAAATTATTGCGCTATTACACAATAATGCTACTAAAATGCGTAATACTGTACAAGCTGTAGAACTGACGGAAAAGCAAAGACAAATAAGAAGAAGTCCACGTGATACGAAAAATATTCAAGAAACTTTTGGGATAGATATTAATTTGTTATTTAGTTATAGAACCGCCAAACAAACAAAAGATTTTATATGGTTACGTAAAGATATTAAAAATGGCGATTTAAACTTAATGATTTATCAATTACCATACAACACCATTAAAAAAGATAGTTTAACAATACAAAACATTGTAAAATTACGAGATTCTATTGGTAAAGCACATATACCAGGTGCGGTAAAAGGCTCGTTTATGATTACGGAAGCTGCCTTTTCTCCATTTGTAAAAAGTACTACCATTGCTAATTTACCCGCTATAGAAACTCGTGGTATTTGGGATGTAAAACATGATTTTATGGCAGGACCGTTTATCAATTACATTATTGATGATAAAGCAAATAACCGCCAATTGGTTTTAGAAGGGTTTACCTATGCACCACAAATTAATAAACGTGATTATATGTTTGAGTTGGAAGCTATTATTAGAAGCTTGGAAGTAAAGTAATAAGTTAAATTTCGGATAATTAAAAGTAAAGTTATCTGTTTTTTGCTAACCTTAACTTCTACCTATTTTAAGATGAGCAGTTGCTTTTTATACTTTTAAAACAGTATTCGTTTATTCTCCAATTATATTAAGGAATTCATATAAAAAATGCCACTTCAATTTGAAGTGGCATTTTTATAATTATATGTTTTAAACTTGACTTTATAACTCTTCTGGAGCTAAAGTTATAGCTAATCCTTCAAGCGCTGGAGTAATGGCTATTTGGCAACCTAAACGAGAGTTGTCTTCTACATTAAAAGCTTCTGCTAACATCGCTTCTTCTGCATCTCCCTTTTCAGGTAATTCATGATCAGAAGTTACATAACATTGACAAGAGGCACACATTGCCATACCACCACAAATACCTATTGTGCCTTCTGGAGCTAACTCATAAGCACGCACCACTTCCATAATATTCATTGCCATATCAGTAGGTGCATCTATAGTGTGTAAAACACCTTCTCTGTCGGTTATGTTTAACGTTACGTCTTTATTTTCCATATTCATTTTTTAATATCGCGGGGCGATAGCCCAAAGGGTTAATTATAGTAAGGTTTCGCTCAAAACTCAGTGTTGATTATTGATCTAATTTATCGCTTTTATTACGGCTTTAGGCGCTTCTTTTTTAGTGCCATCAAAACCTTGAACACCACCAACAGTAGTATATTTCATAACATACTTTTTACCAGGGTTGATACGCTTGTATGCGCTTTGACACATTAACGTAGCTTCATGAAAACCACATAAAATTAATTTTAATTTACCTGGGTATGTATTTACATCTCCAATGGCATAAATACCTTCAATATTAGTTTGATAGTCTAGCGCATTGTTAACTACAATAGCATTTTTTTCAATTTCTAATCCCCAATTTCCAATGGGTCCTAATTTTGGAGATAAACCAAATAAAGGTATAAAACTATCACAAGCTAACGTGTATGGCTCTTCTCCTTTTTTAGCAATTATAACTCCTTCTACTTTATTTTCACCAACAATTCCTGTAATTTCTGCAGGAGTTATTAATTTTATTTTCCCCGCATCTTTTAATTCTTGTACTTTATCTACGGAATCTAATGCGCCTCTAAATTCATTACGCCTATGTACCAATGTTACTTCTTTTGCAATATTCGTTAAAAATATTGACCAATCTAATGCACTATCACCTCCACCAGCAATAACCACTTTTTTATCACGGTACACCTCTGGGTCTTTAATCATATACGCAACCCCTTTATCTTCATAATTTGCAATCCCTTCAATGGGTGGTTTTCTAGGCTCAAAAGAACCTAATCCACCAGCAATTGCAACTACTGGTGCTTTATGTTTTGTTCCTTTATTTGTAGTTACAATAAACGTACCATCATCTAATTTTTCAATTGTATCTGCTCGTTCTCCTAATGTAAATGTTGGCTCAAAAGATTTGATTTGTTCCATTAATTTATCAGATAAATCTCCTGCTAAAATTTCTGGATAAGCAGGAATATCATAAATAGGTTTCTTCGGGTAGATTTCCGAACATTGCCCACCAACTTGTGGTAATGCATCTATCAAGTGACATTTTAGCTTTAACAAGCCCGCTTCAAAAACAGTAAATAACCCTGTTGGTCCTGCTCCAATTATTAAAATATCTGTTGTAATCATAGTTTCTTAATTAAATTCAATGGTGCAAAAATCTAAATTTTAATTGTCTTTTAAGCTGATTTTTATCATTTTTTACACTTCTCATCCTTTTTAATGAAAAAATTAGTAAATTTTACACTATAAATATGTAGTTTTGCAATTGAAAATAATTACGAGGACGGATTTGACTGATTGTAACCTCATTAAAAAATGCTAAACCCAGTTCTTTCCTGAAAAATATTTTTCAGCGCAACAACTCCCTTAGCCTTTTACGTCAAATTTATTCGTTATAAAACATATAGAAATGGCATATTTATTTACATCAGAAAGTGTTTCTGAAGGACACCCAGACAAAGTAGCAGATCAAATTAGTGATGCATTAATTGATAATTTTTTAGCATTTGATAAAGATGCGAAAGTAGCTTGTGAAACTTTAGTAACAACGGGGCAAGTAGTACTAGCAGGAGAAGTAAAATCAACCACTTATTTAGATGTACAAAAAATTGCACGTGATGTAATTAATAAAATTGGTTACACCAAAAGCGAATATATGTTTGATGGTAATTCTTGCGGAGTTTTCTCAGCAATTCATGAACAATCTGAAGACATTAATCAAGGTGTAGAACGTGCTGACAAAGAAAATCAAGGCGCTGGTGACCAAGGGATGATGTTTGGCTATGCTACCAATGAAACGGATAATTATATGCCGTTAGCGTTAGATTTAAGTCATTTGATTTTAAAAGAATTAGCCGTACTAAGGCGTGAAAATAACGAAATTAAATATTTGCGCCCAGATGCTAAAAGTCAAGTAACTATTGAATATAGTGATGATAATACACCGCAACGTATTGACACTATTGTAATTTCTACCCAACATGATGATTTTATAAAAGGGGATAAAAAACAAGCAGATGATGAAATGTTGGCTAAAATAAAGGCTGATTTAGTTTCTATTTTAATACCACGTGTAGTTGCACAGTTACCAAAAAAAGTACAAGTTTTATTTAATGATAAAATTACCTATCACATTAACCCAACAGGAACCTTTGTAATTGGTGGACCTCATGGAGATACCGGTTTAACAGGACGTAAAATTATTGTAGATACTTACGGCGGTAAAGGAGCTCATGGTGGTGGTGCTTTTTCTGGTAAAGACCCAAGTAAAGTAGACCGTTCTGGAGCGTATGCAACACGTCATATTGCTAAAAATTTAGTAGCTGCAGGTTTGTGTGATGAAGTTTTAGTACAAGTATCATATGCTATTGGTGTTGCAAAACCTACAAGTATTAACGTAGAAACTTACAGCACCGCAAAAGTGAAATTAACAGATGGAGAAATTAGTAAAATAGTAGAAAAACTATTTGATATGCGCCCATATTTTATTGAGCAACGCCTAAAATTACGTAATCCAATATATAGTGAAACTGCTGCTTACGGACACATGGGACGTAAAAATGAAGTAGTTACAAAAACGTTTAATTTACCTAACGGAAACCCAAAAACAATAGAAGTTGAGTTATTTACTTGGGAAAAATTAGATTATGTAAACCAAATTAAAGAAGCGTTTAGTTTATAAAAATATTCATAAACACATAAAAAGACTTGTAAATTTATTTTACAGGTCTTTTTTATTTTTACAGTAATTTAATAGTTGTATTTTTGAAGTATGACAACAGATGTTTTAAAAGCCATACCTATTGGTATCATTTTGGCACTTACTATTGGTCCCGTTTTTTTTGTGTTATTAGAAACCAGTATCACAAAAGGATTTCGTGCTGCCTTAACTTTTGATTTAGGGGTAATATTGGTAGATATCATTTTTATTCTTATTGCCTATTATAGTACTACTACCATTTTAGATAAGGTAAAAGATGACCCTAATTTGTTGGTTTTTGGAGGAGTCGTATTAACCGTTTATGGGTTAATTTCCTATATTAAAACTTCAAAATCTTTTAGAGAAATTTTTAGAGAGCACCACAGTATTGAAATTAAAAAAAACTATACAGCACTATTTTTTAAAGGGTTTTTACTTAATTTTATTAATATTGGCGTTTTAGGAGGCTGGATTGCCGCTTTAATTTTCGCAAAATCCCTAACACAAAATGAAGAGGGTGTGGTCTTTTTTATTACCACGGTACTCCTTACCTATTTTACCGTAGATATCTTAAAAATAGTAGCTGCAAAAAAGGTAAAACACAAATTAACGCCAAGATTTATATTTAAAATGAAAAAAATAATCAGTTTAATTATTTTAGGAATAGGGTTGCTATTAATTATACAGCGTTTATTCCCCAGTAAAATGGAACAAATTCAAGACAGAATAGAGCAAAAAATTTCTGAATAACAAAAGAGCGTACTATTTAATTTTATCCAATTAAATAAAAAATTTCGAATCATCTAGTTATGAAAATAATCGCTATTCGAGATTCAAAATTTTAAGTAAGTATAAAAAGACAAGTCAAAAATCAGTTACTGGTTTTAGGAGTAAACTAATAAAAACACCTCATTTTCCTTGTTGGCATTATTGTTGTCAAGTATTTAAATATTAAGAGGTTTTCAACAAAAAACTTTGTTTTAACTTAAATAAAAACGATATTTGCATTGTTCATTCTACCATATTAGGAGAATTGAATTACAAAGTCCGATACGCCCAGATGTGTACCGGACTTTGCGGTTTAATGAACTTCCTCTAATTTGTTTTTATACTTATTATTTATCATTTTAGGCCCTCCATATTTTTTTTCAAGGTAATATGCAGTAATAAAGTAATAATCTAATTTGCTTCTTTGTGGTTGTAAAATAATCACATAATCTTGAGTAACATTATAAATATAGGTTCGTATGACATTCTTACCTCTTATCCTATTATTACTGCTAAATATCTTTACTTCATCAGTTATTTTTCCTTTTAAATGAGGTGAAATCCAATGTAATCTTTTAGACCTTTCAACGTCAAATATGCTTCTCGATATAATTACTTTACCTTTTTTATCTTTTGTTCTGTCAGTTCTATGTGTTAAATGTTTAAACAAGGATTCCACATCAATAACATCTTCTTTTTTTAGAGGTCTGATTATTTTATTTTTAAACTTAAAATTTACGTTGTCTCCTATATCTCTATCAAATATAGTTTTTAAAGATGCTGTTTTTTGAGAGGATGAATAGTGGTTAAGCTCTAAAAAGTCACTATATCTTTTTATAATATTAATTGCCATTTTTTAAATCTATAAAAAACAAATTAAACTTTTTTTCTGTCTTAGCAGTTCTTTGAGTTAATGGTTTGCCGCAAATTCTTTCTATTTTTTCTATAACATTATTCTTAGCAGTAACCTTATTTAATCCCCTAAGTTTATAATTAATAGCTCCCATCAAAACATCAGTAAGTTGCATTAATTCACTTTCATAGGATTTTATTATTTGTAAGTTTCTAATATTACTATAATCTCTTTCCAAGTATTTTTTTAAACTTCTTGCTTTTAAATAAGAGTGAGTGTCTTTTATATCAATATATATGTTGTAATTATTTTCGGGGTATATTTTCTTGTTTAATAATTGATAATACATTTTATCATAAAAGATATTGTGATCTTGATTATTAGCTTTATGATTTAATTCAGACTTATCAATAATAATAGCTCTAAAATTTAAATCATTGCTAAAAAAATAATCTATTATCTCATTATAAAAAGGGTATTGAGATTTAGAAATGGTGCTCCATTTCATTTCCCCTCGATAAAAATGCTGTAATTTCATTTCCCTAATATTTTTATTATGCATTTTTAGTAAATGATATGGGGTACTTATATATGATAAAATCATATATGGTTGTCCGTCATTTTCTATGTGCGTACTCTCATCACAATAGATGTTAAATGTTTTATTCATAAATATCTTCTTATTGCTTTTTATGTACTCTCTACTTTTTAAACCACTCAATTACAAAAATTACTACCAAAATTTATCCTACTCTATTATGTGTAAACTAAAAGCGAGAACTAATTAAATGTCTAACTTTCCCTTTTTCAACACCAAAAAATGAAAAACCCTCGTAAACATTGATGCTTTGAGGGTTTTAAGAGGTGTCGAGCGGATTCGAACCGCTGTAGATGGTGTTGCAGACCACTGCCTAGCCACTCGGCCACGACACCTAATTATGACGGCAAATATAATAAATGTTTTTAATTATTAGCGCTCTTCGCTTAAAAGAATCGTTACTTTTTCAACATCGCCACCAATTGGAGGATTTAATTTTGAAACAGCAACCTCCACATAACGTACTAAACTGCTGTTTTTGAAGATACTATCTACAATACGTTGTGCCACACGCTCTAATAATTGTGCTCGTATGGACATCTCTTCAGCTACAATTTTATTAATTAACACATAATCTACCGTATCATTTAAATCATCCGTTTTTGCCGATTTTTGTAAGTCTGCCCTCACTAAAACATCTACACTATACTCGCTTCCAATACGTCCTTCTTCTGCTAAACAACCATGAAAAGCATATATTTTTATGTTTTCAACCTTTATAATTCCCATACTCTTTTATTCTTTATCGTAAAATTACCAAAAATATAATGCTTTTAGGTATTTTTGTAATTCAAATTTTTTAAGAATGTCAACAGAAACAAAATCACTCAACTTTATTGAGCAAATTATAGAAGAAGATTTAAAAAACGGATTAGCAAAAGAGAAGCTACATTTTAGGTTTCCTCCAGAACCTAATGGGTATTTACACATTGGGCACGCTGCTGCAATTTGTTTAAATTTTGGTTTAGGAGCTGATTATAACGCGCCTGTAAACCTTCGTTTTGACGATACCAACCCTGTAAAAGAAGAGCAAGAATATGTTGATGCAATAAAAAAAGACATCAGCTGGTTGGGTTTTAAATGGGCTAACGAGTGTTACTCATCTGATTATTTTCAGCAATTATATAACTGGGCAATTGTATTAATTAAAAACGGAAAAGCGTATGTTGACAGTCAATCATCTGAAGCAATGCGTGAACAAAAAGGAACCCCAACTACGGTGGGTGTTAATAGTCCGCATAGAAATCAAACTGTTGCAGAAAATTTAGCACTATTTGAGCAAATGAAAAATGGGGAATTAGAAGAAGGAAGCTCTATTTTACGTGCTAAAATTGATATGGAATCTACCAATATGTTGATGCGTGATCCCATTATTTACAGAGTATTAAAAAAGGAACATCACCGTACTGGTACTGATTGGTGTATTTATCCAATGTATGATTGGGCACACGGTGAGAGTGATTATATAGAAGAAATTTCGCACTCCATTTGTACTTTAGAGTTTAAACCACACCGCGAATTATACAACTGGTTTTTAGATCAGATTTATGATAAAAACATCAGACCCAAACAACGCGAGTTTGCACGCCGTAATTTGAGTTATACTATTATGAGTAAACGTAAGTTGCTAAAATTAGTAGAAGCCAATGTAGTTAACGGTTGGGATGACCCGCGTATGCCTACTATTTCTGGTTTAAGACGTAGAGGTTATACCGCAGCGGCAATTAGAAAATTTAGTGAAGTTTCTGGTATCTCAAAACGAGATAGTGTAACCGATGTTTCCTTATTAGAGTTTTGTGTACGTGAAGATTTAAACAAAACTGCGGAACGTGTTATGGCAGTAATTAACCCGTTAAAAGTAATAATTACCAATTATCCAGAAGACAAAGAAGAGTATTTTACAGCTGATAAAAACCCAGAAGATGAAAATTCAGGAACGCATAAAGTACCGTTTTCAAGAGCAATTTATATTGAAAAGGAGGATTTTAAAGAAGTAGCAAGTAATAAATTTTTTCGTTTAAAATTAGGAAAGGAAGTCCGCTTAAAAAACGGATATATTATTAAGGCTGATTCTTGCACTAAAGATGCAAATGGAAACATAATTGAAGTACAATGTACTGCCGATTTAGATTCGCGTTCTGGCACAGGTACAGAAGCTAGTAAGCGTCATGTAAAAGGAACTTTGCACTGGGTGTCTATAAAACATGCTGTACAGGCAGAAGTACGTGTATATGACAGGTTGTTTTTAGATGAAGCACCAGATAGCCATTCTGATACTGATTTTATGGAGTTTATTAACCCAAACTCATTACATATTATTAAAAATGCTTTTGTAGAGCCGTATTTAAAAGAGGCTAAAATTGGTGCACAGTTTCAGTTTCAACGTTTGGGTTATTTTAATATAGATGATGCAAGCACTGCGGATAAATTGGTGTTTAATAAAACGGTTGGCTTAAAAGATTCATGGGCAAAACAGAAGCCAAAACAAGATAATAAACCTAAAGTTCAGCAAGTACAAGCGCAACAATCAGAAAAAAATCCACTTAATGAAATTAAAAAGTTAGGGAAAAAATTAGGAAACTTATCAGGCGGTAAATACGATAAAGCAAAAGCGAAGATTTTAACCTTTGCAGAAGAGGTAACCTATACTGAAATTGCGGAGTTATTTGATACACCTGCTAAAAAAGTAGGAAACCGTATTGCAGTGGCATTGGCTTTACAAGTTTTAGTGAAAAGCGGACAAGTAAAAACCGAAGAAATGAATGCGTTTATCAATTTAGCACTAACGGACGAGAATAAAATGTTAGTGACTGAAACTGAGCAGATTAAATAACTTACTGAAAATTAGCAGATAACAATAAATAAGGAGTATATTTGCACCCGATTTAAAAATATATTTATAATGAAACGTATTAACCAGTATAAAAAATTATTTAATGTTGAAAAAGACACTGATCTTAAACAACTTAAAAAAACATATAGAGGCTTAGTAAAACAATGGCACCCAGATAAATTTCAAGATGCTATTGAAAAAACAGAAGCTGAAGAAAAAAGTACCGAAATTATTGACGGTTACCATTTTTTAGTAAGTATTAATACAGAAACTAAAGCGGCAGGCTTAGAAGAGTATAATAAAACATTAGCTTGTGGTATTAGTGATTATCACCACAAAGGTATGGTGTTAGAAATTATTTTCACTAACGGTGCTACTTATGAGTATTTTGGGATGACAAAACCTGTTTACCAGAAGATGATTAATAGCGGTAAACCGTTACGTTTTGCAAAGCGTAATGTTTTTGGAAAAATGACCTACCGTAAATCAAAACGTGATGAGGTAGCGGTATAATAGCTATACTTTTAAAATTACAAAAAGCCACTAATTTAAATTAGTGGCTTTTTGTTTTGAAACAAAACCTACAAGATTCAAAAAAAAACAGGTATATAATACCAATTTAACATTCTAATGGCGCAATAAAATCGTTTAATTTATTTATGAGACCTTGAAATTAAATTGGTATTACTTAAAAGTATGTTGACTATGATTACTAATTTAATTCTACAAAAAAAATCCGAAGCAATTTGCTTCGGATTTTAATTTATTAAAAAGAGTTGACTTGCTTACTCAACAATTAAACGTCTATTTACTGTTCCTTGATCCGAAACTAGAGTTAAAATATAAGTTCCTGCTGCTAAACTATTAAGGTTTAACGTAAGGTTAGTTGTTGTAGTTGTTACATTAACATTAGTAACTACTTTACCCAAAAGATTATATATTTTTGTAGTAACGTTAGTTAAATTAGCACCAAAGTTTACCATTGTCATATTTTTAGCAGGGTTAGGGTATAATACTAAGTTATTAAAAATTTCATTTTCTTGAACAGATAGTGTCGTAAAAAAATCAAATCCAACTTGTAGCGTTTTTACTGTATTCATTGTTGCTGTTCCTGTTTGTCCATCAACAGTTACAGATACTTCGGTTTCTGAATTAAAACCAACAGGCCAATTTGGTCCAAGAAATGCAAATTTCATCTCTGTTGTACTTGCACCAGTTGTATGATTAGTAGCATTACCTGTAAAGAAAATTCTACCCGTTGTAGCCGTAAGTACCTCAAAATTAGCTGTTAAACCTGCTGGTACTAGCTGTGCAGTAAAGATAAAAACATTCCCTGAAACAACTAGAGCTGCTCCGGATACAAAAGTTGTTCCTATAGGTACATTAAATGTAGTACCTGTAAACTGTGTTGTAATGGCGTTAGTGTTATCAATACTGCCATCATTAGCCGCTGCCTCAGTGTAGTTACCATTTGTTGAAGTGTAATTAAAAACTTGTGCTTGTAGTGCTGTAATACCTAAGCATACTACTGCCGCAAAAGTTAACCATTTTTTAAAGTTGTTTTTTTTCATAATAAATTTATTTATAATTTATACAATAAATACATAAAAAATGTTATCTAATTTAATTAATTAACACTAAATAACTTAATAGTTATTATATAACATATAATTACCTTAATGTCAGTAATTTATGTTTATTTTAAAAAGTGTTTGTTTTTTAAATTTTTCGATATGTAGTACTATATATTCGTTAAACAGCCGCTCTTTTTAGTGTTAAAACTAAAAAAATATGGTGAAAATGCCTAAAACTAAAAAATAGCGGTTTAAAACAACACCTTTTTTTTGGTTCATGGCAGGCTTCTATATTAAAAAATTAAATTGGTATAACTAGTAGGAATTTTGTGGGTGTTTTTTTAACAAAACCTACAAGATTCAAAAAAACCGAAGCGTATTGCTTCGGTTTTTTAATAATAATAATATCAATTATGGGCTTATTTTTCTACTTTTACATTTACCGTAAAACCAATACCGTTATCAATTAAATAATCTTTTGGTATTCCTTTATCTCCTTCTGAGTGATAGCTTAAACCCCAATCTTGACGGTTTATGGTAAAATCTTCCGAATTGATGGCTACAGCTTCAGGGTGTATTGCTACGTTCGTTTTAAACGTAATACTTTTAGTAACCCCCATAATTGTTAAATTTCCTGTCATTTCATTATTATAATCACCTGTAAGTGGTGTTAATTTTGTCATTTCAAAAGTAACCGTTGGGTGTTTTTCAATATTAAAGAAATCGTCACTTTTTAAGTGTCCTTCTAACTTTCCTTTTTCTTCTGCACCTTTATCAAAATTATCTACGGATAAGGATGCTAAGTTTACTACAAAAGATGCATTGGTAAGTACTTTATTAGTTACCAATACATTTGCACTTTGCACTTGTACCGTTCCAAAACGAGGTTGTAAACCTCCTAAATGAGTAGCTTTCCATGTTAAACGACTTCCTTTTGCTACACTTTTAAAAGCAGATGTTGTTGCTTCTTGTACTATTTTAACTTCTTTAGCTACTGAAGTTTCAACTTTTTTATCACTTTTACATGCGGTAATTGCTAATGCAATTACAAATACACTGATTATTGTTTTTTTCATCTTTATTTATTTTTGGTTAGTTATTATTTGACGAAACTTTAAAGCGTTTCTTACTTTTTATCTTGTGCTTTTTTCATGGCTTCCCCAATTTGGTTACTTGCTGTAAAACTTGCTACCATATCATTTAACATATTACTACCTGCTTGTGGTGAATTAGGCAACAATATTAAATTACTGTTTGTAGCACCACCTATTGATTGTAAAGTATCATAATGTTGTGTTACTACAATTAAAGCAGATGCTTCTTGTGAGTTAATACCTACACGGTTTAACACATCTACACTTTCTTCCAATCCTCTTGCAATTTCTCTACGTTGATCAGCAATCCCTTGTCCTTGTAAACGTTTGCTTTCTGCTTCTGCTTTTGCACGTTCTACAATTAAAATACGTTGTGCATCCCCTTCATATTGAGCAGCAACTTTTTCACGTTCGGCAGCATTAATACGGTTCATAGCTTCTTTTACTTGACTGTCTGGATCAATATCCGTAACTAAGGTTTTAATAATATCATATCCATAATCAATCATCGCCTCATTTAATTCACGTTTTACGGCAATTGCAATATTATCTTTACGTAAAAACACATCATCTAACTTCATTTTAGGCACCTCTGCACGTACTACATCAAATACATAACTGGTAATTTGATCATGTGGATAATCTAATTTATAAAAAGCATCGTATACCTTTTCTCTAATTACTTTGTATTGTACGGATATTTTTAAACGAACAAATACATCATCTGAAGTTTTGGTTTCTACCATTACATCTAACTGTTGAATTTTTAAACTTAATTTACCTGAAATACGATCTATTAAAGGTATTTTAAATTGTAAACCAGATTGTCGTACACTTCTAAACTTACCAAACCGCTCAATTACAGCTGCTGTTTGTTGTTTAACAATAAATATAGAGGCGAACAAAATTACGGCTCCAAAGAATAAAAAAGGAATTAAGAAAAATTGCATAACATTTGTTTGTTTTAAGAGTTAATTAATTGGTTTTATACACAAAAAGACTACTTTTGTGTACTAATTGCACAAGTTATGAAAAATATTTTAATTTTAGTTTCCATTATTTTATTAAGTATATTTAATTTATCTGCTCAAGGTAGAAGAGGGAACAGTAACAGTACTTTAGGTATAAAATTAGGAACTTCTTTATTTGATATAAAAACAGATAATTTCATTACAACCCCTGAATATAGTTTCTTAGGTGGTTTTGCAACTCGCGGTGATTTTTATAATAACTGGGATATCCAATTTGGATTAAACGTTATTGGTAATAAACTAAGTGTTCAAGGAAGAGAAAGTATAGTCAGTTTACCAAAAAATATTAAATATAATTTAATAGGTGTGCAAGCACAATTGCTATTTGGATATAAACTTTTAGGTAATAATAGAAATCATAGAGGGAAATTTAAATTAACAACAGAGTTTGGCCCTGTATTAATGGTAAATGGGAAAATGAAATTAAGTGATGCTGCACAAAAAGAATTTTTAATTGATAAAACAAACCTTACTGCGGAGCAAATAGTAAATTTAACTGGGGTAAATGTAAATGCTTTAGCAGGTTTATCAATGGGGAGTAAACATTTTAGAGTTTTTGCACATTACCAATATGGGCTTAATAATATTTTAAAAAGGCTAGACAAAGTAGATGGTGCAAACCAAAAATTTAAAGGAAATGTATCCATGATACAATTTGGTATATATTTGTATTTATAAGCTATTTCTTTTAAATAATTGGACACTTCCATACTTAAATGAGGACTTTACTACAAATTCAAATTTTCAAGAACCATAGAAGTTGTTGGTGAGGTGGTTGAGAAATAATTAGATTATTGAAGTGTATTTTCGCCATTAAATCATTTCCATTACCTTCTCCGTAATGCGGTCACATCTATTAAATCCAAATTCAAAAATAGTTGTATCTATTGATAATTCAAAAAGTTTTTCTTTAAGCATTTCTTTTGATCGGTGTACGCGTATTTTTACATTAGCAATGGTTAAATTTAAAGCAATTGCTATTTCTTTCAAGCTCATTTCTTCCACTTCTTTCATTACATATACCGTTTTGTATTTTAAGCTCAATTGATCAATAGCATTTTCTAATAATTGTTTGGCTTCATATTGTATCATTTTATCTTGTGGGTTTAGTGCTTGATGATCTGGAATTTCTAAAACGAAACTCTCATTATAATTATCCATATGTTGCGTTAAATTAAAAACCTTCTTTTTTTCTTTCAGTCGGGCTAAAGATTCGTTAATACCAATACGAATCAACCAAGTGGAAAAAGAGGCTTCTAATTTAAATTGATATAGTTTTGTAAAGGCTTTAACATACGTATTTTGCATAATATCTTCAATTTCAGCTTCATCTTTTAAATAGCTTCTAATAACCCGATATAGTTTTTGATTGTTTCTTCGTACTAAAATTTCATAAAGCTCTCTTTCTCCCCCAAGAATACGCTGTATAATTTCAGTTTCTTTTATTTTATGATTGTTAAAATCATATATGGATATTGCTTTCATTTTTGATGTCGTTTAGTTTTTAGATGATAAAAAATAAAAAAAGTTACAAAATTTTGTATCCTTTTTAAAATTAACACATCAAAAGAGAGAAACAAATTTATAAACAATTAAAAACTAAAATTATGAAATCAAATGAACAATTAGTGAAAAACGTATTAAAATATACTTTTGGTTTAGTGCCAATAGTAGCAGGATTAGATAAGTTTGCCAACATTCTTACGGATTGGAGCCAGTATTTACCAGCAAGTTTGGTAGAAATAATTCCTTTTGATACAGTAACTTTTATGATGGTTGTAGGGGTAATAGAAATAATAGCAGGTATCTTAGTTTTTTACAAAACAAGATTAGGAGCATTAGTGGTGATGGCTTGGTTGATTTCCATTTCGCTATTATTAATTATTGATGGACATTTAGACATAGCCGTTAGGGATTTAGTAATGGCAATTTCAGCTTTTTCATTAGCGAAATTATCAGAAAATAACGTTGAATAAATATACTCGTTATGTAGTATAAAATAGTGATGTTATTATCCTTTAAAATAAAAACCGAAAGAAAGTTTCTCCATTTCCTAATGCAGAAGCTTTTTTGTTTATGTTTTGTGGCTACCATAAAAACATAAACTATCTTTGACCTTTAAACTTAAATTAGAATGAAGTCCTTAAAAAAATGGATTAGCTGGAACGGAAACAAAACCCATAGCTATCAAAATTTATATACGCCAACAACAGAAACGGAACTGCAAGAAATTGTTCGTAATCACAGTAATATACGTGTATTTGGAGGTAAGTTTTCATCTTCAGATATTAATGCAGGTACTGATACCTTAATTGATATTACACCCTGCAATAAAATTGTAAACATCAATAAGGAAGCAAAACAAATTACCGTACAAGCAGGTGTTACTATAAAAGAGCTCATTGAAACGGCACAAAATAATGGTTGGTGCATACCGTGTTTGCCAGATATTAATAGTATTACTATTGGTGGTGCTTTAGCCACAGCTACTCACGGCACAAACGGATTTATACTCTCAAAATACGCATCAAAATTTAGAATGATACTATCAAATGGTACAATTAAAGAATTTACAGATGCCGATTTTGAAACTGATGCTATCAGAGTTTCCTTAGGGTTATTAGGCGTGTTCTCAGAAATTACTTTTCAATGTGAAGCCAATTATAAATTGCATTTAGTAGAGCAACCAATGACGGATAAAGTGTGGACACAAAACTTAGACAGTTACCTAAAAACGTACGATTTTGTGCGTATTTTATGGTTGCCACACACCAATCACGGATATGTAATTTTAGGCAATAAAGTAGCCAACAATTTTAAATTTACAGCTAAAACAGCGCCTAAATATCACAAACACCGTAGAGCAGTTTCTAAAATATTATATAAATACACGCATATTTTTCCGAGATTTACTGCTACGGCAAACAAAATATTATACCGTTTATTTTTCACATCAGTAAAAGAGCATTCGGGGAGTTTGTATGATGCTACCGTAACAAAAAAACGAGGGCAAACTATGGAATTGGCAGAATGGACCATACCTTACACTAAGTTTCAGGACTTGTTTGTAGATTTAAAAGAAATGTTAGAAAGCCCTAAAAACAAAGGGTATGTGCACGTACCTATGGATGTAAGGTTTATTAAAAAAGACAATGCGTGGTTAAGTTACGCCGCTGATGAAGATATGGTAACCATAGGTTGTGTATGCCGAAATTCAGCAAAAGCACATGTATATGAAGCTTTTGATGCGGTTGAAAAAGTATTTTTAAAACACAGCGGTAAACCCCATTGGGCAAAACATTTTAAGGCAGGTTACAATGAGTTATCCAAATTATACTCAAAATGGGATGATTTTGCTACTTTACGTGAAAAAATGGATCCAAATGGTAAGTTTTTAAACGGATATTTATCTAAATTATTTATAAAATAAATATGAAAAAACTTCCTTTTCCAACTGCAGTATTGTTTGATTTTGATGGAGTAATTGTAGATAGTTTGGTGTGTCATCATTCCGCTTGGAAATCGGCATTTACTGAAATTTTCAATAAAGAAGCTTGTCCATTTCCAGAAGCTACCCACGCAGGGAAAGCTCCCTATAAAATTGCCGAATATTTTGCCGAATATGGTGGAGATATTTCCCAATCATCAGTATTAAACAGTTTAAAACAAGAGCATTTATTAAAAACTACCATTACCCCAACCTTATTACCTGGAGTAGTAAAAATGCAATCTTTTTTAGCTAAAAGACAAATTCCTTATGGTATTGCCAGTAATGCTTATACTTCTTTTTTAGCCAATACGATAACGCAATTAAAATTAAATTTTGAAGTTTTTATGGGTGTTGATCAATTTAAAAAACCAAAACCATCTCCAATACCGTACCTCACATTAGCAAAGCAATTGGGTATTACACCCGCTAATTTTTCGACTACCTTAATTTTTGAAGACAGTTTAACAGGTATGCGTGCAGCAAGAGATTCTGGAATGATTCCTGTAGGATTATTAACGCAATATGCTGAAAGTGAGTTAAGAGCAAACGGTGCTCAATTTATATACCCAACAATATTAGAGGCCTATCAAGAGCTAATAAATAGGTAGATAAAGTAACAAATACTACAAAAAATATCAATATTTGGTTGTATATTTGCAGTCTATTTAGAAATAATCTAATTAAAGATATGATAAAAGTTTCAGATACCGCAAAACAAAAGGTAATTGCACTAATGCAAGAAGATGGCTTTAGTGCTGTTAATGATTATGTACGTGTAGGTGTAAAGAGTGGTGGATGTTCAGGTTTGTCTTATGACTTAACCTTTGATAAAGCCCAAAAAGAAGACGATAAGCTTTTTGAAGAAAACGGAATTAAATTAATAGTTGATAAAAAAAGTTTTTTATACCTCATAGGCACCACTCTGGAATATTCAGGAGGGCTAAATGGTAAAGGGTTTGTATTTAACAATCCAAATGCCAATAGGACTTGTGGGTGTGGGGAATCATTTTCGTTGTAGTTAGAAAGTTAAAATGTAAAAAAGTTTAAAAGTAATGGCTAAATTTAATTCTTTTGAAGAAATTACGTCTTGGCAAAAGGCGAGAATATTAAATTTAGTAATTTATAAAATCACAAATACGAGTCTTTCTTTTTCGAAAGATTACGGTTTGCGAGATTAAATAAGAAGAGCATCTGTTTCAATATCTTCTAATATTGCGGAAGGTTTTGAGAGGCAAACAACAAAAGAGTTTATCAGATTTCTGTATATAGCTAAAGCATCAGCAGGAGAAGTACGCTCTCAACTGTATTTGGCGGTAGATTTAGAATATATAACGAGTAATGAGTTTGAAGAATTAAAGTTAAAAGTAAACGAGGTTTCAAAGTTGATAAGTGGGTTGTTAAAATACCTACATTCTACTTTATAACTTTAAAAACTTTTCAACATTATAACACAAATCAATGAGCAAATACACCGAAGACGACTTAGAAAAAGAGTTAGAGAATAAAGAATATGAATATGGCTTTTATACTGACTTAGATGCGGAAACGTTTCCAATAGGTTTAAATGAAGATGTGGTGCGTGCTATTTCTAAAAAGAAGAATGAGCCACAATGGATGACGGATTGGCGTTTGGAAGCGTTTAAGGTTTGGAAAGAAATGGAAGAACCTGATTGGGCAAACGTAAATTACAAAAAACCCGATTTTCAAGCTATCGCATATTATTCGGCACCAAAAGCAGCAGATCCTAACAAATCTTTAGATGACGTGGATCCAGATATGTTGGCTATGTATAAAAAGCTAGGTATTTCTTTAGACGAACAAAAACGAATGAACAATATTGCAATGGATATTGTGGTTGATTCCGTTTCTGTAGCCACTACCTTTAAAGATACTTTAGCTAAAAAAGGAATTATTTTTATGCCAATTTCGGAAGCTATTCAAGAGCATCCAGAGTTGGTGCGTAAATATTTAGGAACAATTGTACCTACTACGGATAATTTTTATGCCGCCTTAAATTCGGCAGTATTTAGTGACGGATCATTCTGTTACATTCCAAAAGGCGTACGTTGCCCAATGGAATTATCTACTTATTTCAGAATAAATGAAGGAGGTACAGGACAATTTGAACGTACACTTTTAGTAGCAGATAAAGGAAGTTATGTAAGTTATTTAGAAGGCTGTACAGCACCCAGTAGAGATGAAAATCAGTTACACGCAGCAGTAGTAGAGTTAATTGCTTTAGATGATGCCGAAATAAAATATTCAACCGTACAAAACTGGTATCCTGGTAATGCAGAAGGTGTTGGTGGCGTTTACAATTTTGTAACAAAACGTGCTTTGTGTGAAAAAAGCGCAAAAGTTAGTTGGACACAAGTAGAAACAGGTAGTGCAGTAACGTGGAAATACCCATCTTGTATTTTAAAAGGGGATAATTCAATAGGTGAGTTTTACTCAATTGCGGTAACCAATAATTACCAACAAGCTGATACGGGTACAAAAATGATTCATATCGGTAAAAACACCAAGAGTACTATTATTTCTAAAGGAATATCCGCAGGACATTCACAAAACTCATATAGAGGGTTGGTGCAAATTAATGCAAGAGCTGAAAATGCACGTAATTTTTCACAATGTGATAGTTTATTAATGGGTAATGCTTGTGGAGCACATACGTTTCCGTACATAGAAGTAAAAAATAAAAGCGCACAAATAGAGCACGAAGCTACTACTAGTAAAATTGGGGAAGATCAAATATTTTATTGCAACCAACGTGGTATAGAAACCGAAAAAGCCATCGCATTAATTGTAAATGGTTTTAGTAAAGAGGTGTTAAATAAATTACCGATGGAGTTTGCTGTAGAAGCACAAAAATTATTAGAAATATCATTAGAAGGGTCAGTAGGATAAACGAAGTTTATAAAATTGAAAGTTCAGAAGGTTTAAAAGTTTGTTGAAAATGAAAAATATAATTTTAGGTATTTTATTACTTACAGTCGTTTTTAGCTGTAAAAAGGAAGAAAACAAAACTCTTGAAACAGTTGTAAAAGAAGGTATAGTAGTTAAAGAAAGTACAGATGTAAAAACTTTAGAAGGAGAATTTTTATATTATGCAGATGCTGCAGTATTTAAAACTACTACACAAGTATATGGAGTGGTCATAGATACTAAAATGCATGAATTAGCAGACCAAGTTGCCCCTTTAAAGAAAGTAGATACCGATATGGTTGTAGTACAAATAAAAGGAAAAATAGTACCGAAGGAGATAGATGAGGAAGGTTGGCCTTTTAATGTAGAAATTAAAGAAATTATCAAAGTAAAGCAATTAGCTGCTGACGATAATATTGTTATAAAGAAAAAATAATCACGCTTACAGCTTACGGCTTATAGCATATTGCAAAATATAAGATGTTAAAAATAGAAAATTTACACGCAGGAATAGAAGATAGAGAAATTTTAAAAGGAATTAATCTACAAATAAACGCAGGAGAGGTTCACGCCATAATGGGACCTAATGGAGCAGGAAAAAGTACGTTAGCATCTGTAATAGCAGGTAGTGATGTGTATGAGGTTTCAAAAGGAGCAGTTGAGTTAGATGGAGAAGATTTGTTAGATTTAGAAGCACATGAGCGAGCACATAAAGGCGTGTTTTTATCGTTTCAATATCCTGTAGAAATCCCTGGAGTATCCGTAACCAATTTTATTAAAACTGCTATTAATGAATCTCGTAAAGCAAAAGGTTTAGAAGATATGCCTGCAAAGGATATGTTGAAAAAAATTAGAGAGATGAGCGAGTTGTTAGAAATTGATCGTAAGTTTTTATCACGTTCTTTAAACGAAGGATTTTCGGGAGGAGAAAAGAAAAGAAACGAGATTTTTCAAATGGCAATGTTAGATCCTAAAATTGCCATTTTAGATGAAACCGATTCAGGATTAGATATTGACGCCCTACGTATTGTTGCCAATGGGGTTAATAAACTAAAAAGTGAAAATAATTCGGTATTGGTAATTACACATTACCAACGTTTATTAGATTACATAAAACCCGACTTTGTACACGTTTTGTACAACGGTAAAATTGTAAAATCTGGTGATGCTTCTTTAGCTTTAAAATTAGAAGAAAAAGGGTACGATTGGATTAAGGAAGAAATTAATAGTTAAAAAGTTTATAAAGTAAAAATTTTATAAAGTAAAAATGTAGTTATACAAGTCAATAACTTTTTAACATTTAAACTTGAAAAACTTTACAACTAAAAGAACAATGGAATTAAAAGAAAAAATAGTATCCTCTTATGTTGCTTTTGAAAACAAAGTGGATGTAAATAGTGATATTCATAAAATAAGAGCAAAAGCATTTCAACAGTTTGAATCCTTAGGGTTTCCTTCTAAAAAGTTGGAATCTTGGAAATATACATCGTTAAATTCAATATTAAAAGAAGATTTTACCTTATTCAATACCAATGAAAAAGCAATTGAATTTGCAGATGTAAAGCAATACTTTTTAAATGATGTAGATACTTATAAAATTGTTTTTGTAGATGGTAAATATAGTTCGTTTTTGTCTGAAACCACACATGATGGGATTGATGTTTGCTTGCTATCATCCGCATTAACAAGAACAAAGCACAAACCTGTTATTGAAAACTATTTTAATAAAATAGCAAAACAAGATAATATGACAGCATTAAACACTGCTTTTGCAAGTGAAGGTGCTTTTATTTATATTCCAAAAAATGTTGAGGTAGAAAAACCTATACAAATTATTTATTTTTCTACAGGTAGTGTAGATGCTGCTTTATTACAACCCCGTAATTTAGTGGTAACAGAAGAGAATGCACATGTTCAAATTATTGAACGTCACCAAAACCTAAGTAAAAACGCAGTATTAACCAATGCGGTTACTGAAATTTTTACGGGTAAAAACGCAACAGTAGATTTTTATAAAATACAAAATGATACGGATACGTCATCTTTAGTAGATAACACCTATGTAAATCAAAAAACAGGAAGTGTGTGTAGTATGCATACTTTTTCTTTTGGTGGTAAAATTGTACGTAACAATTTAAACTTTTACCAAAATGGAGAACATATGGACTCTATTTTAAAAGGAGTTACTATTTTAGAAGGAAAACAACACGTAGATCATCATACTTTAGTACACCACATTGAACCCAATTGTGAGAGCCATCAAGATTATAAAGGAATTTATGATGGGCGCTCAACAGGAGTTTTTAATGGTAAAGTAATTGTAAACAAAGAAGCACAAAAAACCAATGCCTATCAACAAAATAACAATGTGTTGGTGAGTGATAAGGCAACGGTAAACGCCAAACCACAATTAGAAATTTTTGCTGATGATGTAAAATGTTCTCACGGTTGTACTATTGGACAATTAAATAACGATGCTTTATTTTATATGCAACAACGCGGTATTCCTAAAAAAGAAGCAAAAGCGTTATTAATGTATGCCTTTTCAAATACGGTTTTAGAAAGCGTTAAAATTCCGCAATTAAAAGCAAGAATTAATAAGTTAATAGCCCAAAAATTAGGTGTTAATTTAGGGTTTGATTTGTAAAAAAACAAAATAATACCTGTTTGAGTGCAGTTGAAAACGAACATGAAAACCATAAAAAACATAGTAGCTGATTTCCCTATTCTTCAACAGCAAGTAAACGGAAAACCATTGGTGTATTTAGACAGTGGAGCATCTTCACAAAAGCCACAAGTGGTTATTGATGCTATCACAAAATATTACTCAGAAATCAACGCAAATATTCATCGTGGCGTACATACATTAAGTCAAAAAGCTACTGATGCGTATGAAGCTGCTCGTAAAAAATTACAAGTACATTTTAACGCCAAACACGACTATGAAATTTTGTTTACCAAAGGCACTACGGATAGTATAAATTTGGTGGCAAGTGGTTTTACAACACTTTTGCAAAAAGGAGATGAGGTAATTGTTTCACATTTAGAGCATCACTCTAATATTGTGCCGTGGCAAATGCTATGTGAACGTACAGGAGCCGTTTTAAAAGTAATTCCGATGAACCAAAAAGGGGAACTTTTAATAGGTGAATATAAAAAAATACTTTCTAAAAAAACAAAAGTTGTAGCCGTAAATCACGTTTCTAACGCTTTGGGCACTATAAACCCTATACAAGAAATTATAGAATTAGCACATCAATATGATGCTGCGGTATTAATTGATGGAGCACAAGCAACACCACATATAAAACCAGACGTACAAGTATTAAACTGCGATTTCTACGTATGTTCCGCACATAAAATGTGTGGACCAACAGGAGTTGGTATGTTGTATGGTAAAGAAAAATGGTTAAACAAATTACCACCCTATCAAGGAGGAGGAGAAATGATTAAAGAAGTTAGTTTTAAAAAAACCACGTATGCCGATTTGCCACACAAATTTGAAGCAGGAACACCCAATATTGCAGGAGGGATCGTTTTTGGTACTGCAATAGACTATATGAATCAGGTAGGTTTTGACTTTATACAACAACAAGAAAAAAAACTATTAGATTACGCTACCCAAGAACTACTTAAAATAGAAGGATTGCAAATAATAGGAACAGCTAAAAATAAAGCTTCTGTAATATCATTTAAATTAAAAGACATTCACCCGTATGACGTAGGTGTAATTGTAGATAAATTAGGGGTTGCTGTACGTACAGGACATCATTGTACACAACCAATTATGGATTTTTTCAATATCCCTGGAACCGTTAGAGCTTCGTTTATGTTTTATAATACCAAACAAGATGTAGATGCTTTGGTAAGCGCTGTAAAGCAAGCACAAATGATGCTTTCTTAACCCGAAAATAGGAGTTATTAAGCTAAAAAAGAGGTTGACATCATTAGTTTGGCGTCTTTTTTGTAATATTACATATAAATATAAAATGCTATTATTATGAAAATACTATTAATACTATTCAGTACATTGCTAATGAATGCATGTAGTTGTCAGAAAAAAACAACAGAAAATAACATGAAAACAAAGCTATCAGAAAATACTTCGAAAGAAAAAATATCAGGAAAATATACGGTACAATTATTAGCCGATAATGAAATATCTGCAAAAAAAGTAACCTTAAATTTTAATTCAGAAACTAAAACAGTTTCAGGTTTTTCAGGATGTAATCATTTTTCAGGGAAATACAAACAAACTGACGGTAATATACTATTTAGTAGTATTATGTCTACAAAAATGGCTTGTCTAGATAATGATACGGAACAGGTTTTTATGAAAGCATTATCAAAAACCACTAATTTTCAGTTAAAAAAAGGCGCATTAATTTTAAAATCAGATTCAATAAATGTATTGACTGCCCAATCAGAAAAAAAAATGGTAACCCAACAAGAAAATGAAAATATTGTTGTGTACGGAGCAAGTACAAGAGGTTTTTTTCAAGAAATAGCATTGCAAAAAAATCGATTATTAGTACGAAATGATAGAAACAGTAAAAAAGCAATAGAGATATTAGTTTCTGATGAAGAAATGGAAGCTATAAAAATATTGATTTCTGAAATTGATTTAAAAACAATTAATACATTGGCATCTCCAACAAATATGAGACAATATGATGGGGCTGCTCATGCAGGTATTAGGATTGTAAAAAAAGAAAAAACATATAGAAGTGCAGGTTTTGATGCAGGACATCCACCAAAAGAATTAGAAGCATTAGTAAATAAAATAATATCTTTGTCCCAAAATAAATAACAAGTATGACAATACAAGAAATACAAGCAGAAATTGTAGCAGATTTTGCCTTATTTGATGATTGGATGGAGCGTTATGAGTATATGATTTCTTTAGGGAAAACATTACCTCAAATAGCAGAAGACAAAAAAACAGATGAAAATATTATAAAAGGTTGCCAATCAAAAGTTTGGTTAGACGCAGTTTTAGAAAATGATAAAATAGTTTATACGGCGGGTAGTGATGCAATTATAACCAAAGGCATCATAGCCATATTAATAAGTGTATTTACAAACCAATCACCCAAAGATATTTTAGATGCTAATTTAGATTTTATTGATGAAATAGGCTTAAAAGAACATCTTTCACCAACACGTGCAAACGGATTGGTAAGTATGATAAAACAAATTAAAATGTATGCTTTAGCATACCAAACAAAAGTTTCAAATTAAAATGTCAGACAATACAACAACAATAGACACAGCCGAATTAGGAGAAAAAATAGTACGTGTAATTAAAACTGTTTATGATCCAGAAATTCCTGTAGATGTATATGAATTAGGGTTAATTTATGACGTAATGGTAAATGAAGATTTTGATGTAAAGGTTATTATGACTTTAACCACACCTAATTGTCCTGTTGCCGAAACCTTACCTAAAGAGGTTGAAGATAAAATTAAAAGCTTAAAAGAAGTAAACGATTGCGAAGTTGAAATTACTTTTGAACCCGAGTGGACAAAAGATTTAATGAGTGACGAGGCAAAGTTAGAACTTGGAATGTTATAATAGTGGGAACGTAGCCCATCCAGGTAATTATTGGGAAGTTTAATTACACAATATTTTACATTAAAAGTTAATAAAAATGAAGATTAACATCTTATTTCTAGAAAGTTTGTTATCAAAATGTTATGGAGGAAATCAGAAATAAAGTTACTGAAAACACCAATTTAATAACCTTTAATTTAGAAGATTATTATGTGGAAGGGAAACGAGTTTTAGTAGATATTTCTCAATGGTTAGATCAGGGTTTTATACTTAGGGAAAAAGAATTTCGAAATAGTTTAGCCGCTTTCAATTGGCAACAATACCAAAACACTCTTATAGCTGTATATTGTAGTACAAATGCTATTATACCCGTTTGGGCATATATGTTGTTTACCGCAAAAGCATCAAAATATGCAAAAAAAGTAGTTTTAGGAGACTTAAATACACTAGAAACGCAATTGTTTCAAGAACAATTAGCGCAAATAAAAATAAGTTCTTACCAAAATAAGTTCGTTATTATTAAAGGGTGTTCTCAAAAACCCGTTCCAGAAAGTGCCTATGTAATAGCTATGGAAAAGCTAATACCCGTAGCAAAATCAGTAATGTACGGTGAGGCATGTTCTTCAGTACCTTTATATAAAGCTGTTAATAAGTCTGTTAGTTAGTTTTTCTTAGCAAGATTCAAGTCACAAATGCAACTTTTGGGTTAAACAATAATTTATTCATT
>CAZSQD010000001.1:0-51162 GCA_964608925.1 uncultured Kordia sp. | reverse complement strand
AGTACAAATATTTTTATAGAAAATGGTTGTCTTTCTTATTTTTTGCTTATTCCTTAAATATGAAACTATCTTCAAATCACTTCTTTTTCGGATGGTTAAATAATCAAAATAAAATGGGAGTTTTTTATTTACATTCTTAATCATGATTAGTCATTTTAATTAATTCATTAGAAAATATCTCTTCTAAATATAAATTACAATTCTCTGACATATCACTGAATTGACCCGAGGGATTAACTTCTAAGAAAACGTAATCACCATTTTTAGATTTTATTAAATCTATCATGCCAGATTCCAATTTCATTTTTTTCATAAATAACACTATAGACTGTTTGATGTTCCCTGGCAACTCATATAATAAATATCTATTAGCACCATACTCTTTCCTATAATCTAATTCTTTTGATAAAATTGCCATACTATAAATTATACCATTCAGAAAAAAAACTCTTACTTCATATATTTTTTCTATTTTTTCTTGTATCAAAACAGGAAAAATGACATTATCCTTTTCTTCGATAATCTCACTTGAAACTTCTGAAGTATAAAAACTATAACTATCCTCTTCTGTTTTAAAAATTAAATTTTCAGAAATAGGTTTTGTAATAATAGTCTTATAGTTTTTTTTAAAATGTACTATTTTGTTTTTTTGGGAAGTAATTAAAGTTGCAGGAACTTTTAAGTTAGATTGAACAGCTATATTTAAATTATAAATTTTATTAAAACCAAATAAAGAATTATAGTTTATTGCTTGGGAATTACCTTTCAATTTATACACAGCATTTTTTAAAGCAATACCCTCTTGAAACAAAAAAGGAATAATAAATTTTTTCATATTTACATCATCCAATTCTAAAAAATATTTTTCAAAATCAATACTCTCTCCTTTTCTAAACCAAAAAACACCTATACTATCAAAATTTATAGAATTAATTTCATTTTTATTATTTGAATTGGATATTAATATTTCAACATTATCACTAACAAAATCTTTACCATTTAAACGTAAAACTTCATATCCTTTAGACTTTACCCAATCAGTAACATTATCCGTAATTTCATCAATTGTCGCACTGTAAACTAAAATCTTATTTTTCACTGAGGTAGCGCTTGATTAACCATAAAGTTTTCTAATTCCTCGTATGTGCAATTAAACTTAATAACTTTTCCTTTTTTATCAAAAAGCACACCATAAGGATATCCATTCAATAACAATTCTTTTTCTATTTTCTCAGATGCATACCCATTAATCCATTGAAGATTATTTTCTTTTACAAAATCAACAACACTTTCTTGTGTATCTCTTGTATTTAAATAAATAACATTTAAATCATCCCTATATCTATTATAAGTTTGTTGAATATTTGGCAATACATGTAAACATCCAGCACACCAAGCACCCCAAAATTCTACAAATGTAAATTTATCTTCATTTGAAAACTCCGAAAACAATAACTCTCTATCTCCTATTGCTTTAAAGGTGATAGATGGTAATCTATCTACTAACTTAATTGTTGATATTTTTTTATTACTTTTACTAATTACTATATACTTCCCTTTTGGATCTATTTTTGTAATTTCAAAAAAAACATTATTGACCTCTATAATGTTTTTTTTCAAAACATTTGTTGACGACACTCCTAAATGAAAACGAATTTTATTAGTTTTTTTATGCTCTATAACAATTAAATCTTTAGACCCATTAAAAACTGCATCATAATTGGTGTCTATTAGATTCACTTGAAAAAACACCCCATCCTTATCGTAAAAACCTGTTGCAACCTTGCAATTATTAGGTAAAATTGTTTCAAATTTTGATTGATTAAGAACTAAAACAATCTTATGTTCTTTCTGAGAATACAATTGAATAAAAAAGAATAAAAATATATATTTAAGTTTCATGAAAATAATTTTAAAAAACCTTGAAATACAATGTAGTTTCAAGGCTTTGTTTGTACATACGAATGATTACTAAAAACCTCCTAATCCCATGTAATAATCCGAAAAATCTGAACCATCTTGTGTACCTACTAATTGGTCACAATGCTGAGTTCCATCTGCGTCTTCATAATCAAGATATGAATTACCACCTACTGTAAATGATGTGCCCGTTATTATTCTTTTACCTCCATTAATTACAGATAAATCTTGTATTTCATGGTTTTTAAAATCTTTTATTAAAGAATCTGTTTTCATAATTAATTATGTTTTTTAATATGTTTTCCTACTCTATTAAAAAGTTTTCGGATACCCTTTACAAAATAAGCCAACAGGAGTTGGCTGACTATTTAAATATTTCACAAAAAACATATTCTAACTTTGAGAGTAATAAAAGCACACCCTCATTACCACAGTTAGCCCAATTGAGTGAGTTGTTGGATTTTAGTTTAGAAAGCCTTTTGCAAGAACAAGGGATTACGTTTAATCAAAATAATAGTGAGTTTAAAGAAAATAGTTTTGGTTGTACCATTTATAATACTCCAGAAAAACTCATACAACAATATGAATTTCGGCTACAAGAAAAAGCAGAAATTATACAGTTGCTAAAAGATAAAATTGCGTATTTGGAAAATGACTAAATATAATGAATTTACGAAAGGAAAATAGAACATCAGTTAAATATCCTTTTGCAACACCTTATCATATTGCAACTAAAAATGGCAATCCCTTTTAATCGCGGGGCGATAGCCCAATGGGTTTAATTCCCCGATGTTCTACATCGAAAGTTTATAAAATGAAGCTTAATACCTCGCACCCTTGGGTCGAGGAAGTTTGTTACTTCGTAATTTTAAAGCCTTCAAATGCATGAATTTGAAGGCTTTTTTTTAAGTTTTGTGCATTCAAAAAAATTACTTCCCTATAAAAATTGCTCTTCTTTTCTCTAAAAAGGCAGTAGTACCTTCCTTAAAATCGGCAGTACCAAAGCAAATACCAAATTGTGTAATTTCACTTTCAAATCCGTTTGTGCCATCTACATCATTATCATTAATCGCTTTTATGGCGTGAGCAATGGCTATTGGTGAGTTTCGCATAATTTTGCTGGCTATTTTTTGAGCCAGTGGTAGTAAATCTTCGGGTGTAACTACGTAGTTCACTAGTCCGCAAGCTAAAGCTTCCTCAGCACTAATCATACCAGCGGTCATTACCATTTCCATCGCTTTTCCTTTGCCTACTAATTGTGGTAAACGTTGCGTACCACCATAACCTGGTATTACGCCTAATGATACTTCTGGAAGTCCCATTTTTGCGTTATCACTGGCAATACGAAAATGAGCTGCCATGGCAAGCTCTAAACCGCCACCTAAAGCAAAACCGTTTACGGCTGCAATTACAGGAGTGGATAGGTTAGCTACAAAGTCAAACAAAATAGCTTGTCCGTTACGGGCTAAATCTTCGCCTTGTGCTACGGTAAAGTCTGCAAATTCGCTAATATCAGCTCCAGCAACAAAGGCTTTTTCGCCACTACCTGTAATGATAATTACTTGGGTGTTGGCATCTTCATTTAACGCTTTAAAAGCTTCATGAAGCTCTTGTATGGTGGCTTTATTTAACGCATTTAGTTTTTTAGGTCGGTTAATAGTTATGGTTGCTAAACCATCTGTTTGTGCTATTAAAATGTTTTCGTAGTTCATAGTTATTGGCATTGTTTTTTAAGTTGTTGTATAGATAGTAATAGAAAAGGTAAACCTTTGTTATAGGAAACTTCTTCATAAAATAATCCTAATTTATTTAAGGTTGTAAAGTAATGATTTTGTTGTTCATGATAATTTTTTTCAAGGTCTAAACTCCATGCGTTTCTATTTAGTTTTTCGGCTAAAAACCATTTTTCTACCAATCTACATAAACGCCCATTTCCGTCTTCAAATGGATGAATTTTCACTAAAACTAAATGTAGCATACTTGCAAAATAAAAGGTTTCAGTTAGTGTTAATGTTGTGGTTTTTAAGATTTCTAAATCGTGTATAAAGTTTTTAAATTCTTCAGATACGGTTTCTTTAGTTGCTGCAGTATATACAATATTACCATGTTCATTAAATATAATTTCATCTACAGTTCTAATTTTCCCTTGTGCTTTTTTTGTTAAAAAACTGCGGGTAATAAGTTGGTGTGTTTTTAATAAATTTTGAAGAGTCAATGTGTTTTCTTGAGCAAAACAGTATGCATTGTAGAGGTCTTTTGTAGGGTTTATATATGCTGTTTTGTAGGGTGTATTTTGTTTGATATTTTTAATTAAGTCTGATAAAACTACATTTTCTCCTTCAATTTTAGCAGAATGAACAGCAGAAGAAGTTGTTTTTGAAAAAATGAGGGCTTCAAAATTTTGTTCCTGTAGGGTGTTGAAACATTTTTGTGCAGGAAAAGTTACTGCATTTAAAAAAGCAGGAATTAAATTTGTAGGTATTATTTTTAAATTGTTAAAACGCATTTTATTTTGGCAAAGTAACTGTAAATATAGTTCCTTCATTTTTTGAGGATGTAAAAGTAATGTTTCCGTTGTAAGTTTCAATAATTTTTTTAACCATAGCCAAACCTAATCCCATACCACTGGTTTTAGTGGTAAATTTAGGTTCAAATATTTTTTGTTGATGTGCTGCGTCAATTCCTAAACCATTGTCAGTTATTGTAATAATGATGTGTTGCTTATTTTCCTTTACAGATACAGTGATTTTAGAGGCTTCTGCTTGAGTTGCATTTTTAATTAAATTGGTAATTACGCGTATTAGCTGCGTTCTATCAAATAAAATAGTAATTTCAGGTTTTTCTGAAATAAAATGTATGTTATCTTCATTAAAAATATCTAATGCTAATTTTACAACAGCAACAACATTAAGTGATTCGTTTTTTTGAGCAGGCATTTTTGCGAAGTTCGAAAACGCTTCGGCAATTGAGCTCATCGTATCAATTTGTTGAATGATGGTTTTTGAGTATTCGTTTAATTTTTGGTGTATTTCAGGGTCTTCAGGATCAAACCTTCGTTGAAAACTTTGCACGGTTAAACGCATTGGTGTTAGTGGGTTTTTAATTTCATGCGCCACCTGTTTTGCCATTTCTCTCCATGCTTGTTCACGCTCACTGGTGGCTAATTTTACAGCAGAATCTTGTAATTCATCAATCATACTATTATAAGCAATAATTAATGTATTTATCTCTTCACTGGCATTGTTTATCTCAATTTTAGTATTGCGTTTGTTTAAACGTGTTCTGGTAATTTTATCACTAATTAATTGTAATGATTTGGTAATGTATTTTGATAAAAAATAAGCTAACGTAATAGCAATTAATAGTATGATAACGTACACAGCCCCCATTCGTTTTAGGTATTCGTCTAGCTCACGTGACATAAATTGATTGTCTTGTATATAGGGTAGTGCTAAAATGGCAAGTGGCTTAAATTGTGGGTCTACAATATATGGGTCTACAATATAACTGTATGACGATTGTGCAATATCTCCATTTCTTTTAGATGTGGTTACATGGCGTTTATGAATACTGTTTTCAAGGGCTGATAAAATGTTTTCGGGTAGTTTTTCGGGTTCAGAATTAGTGTATTCACTAATTGATGAAGCATTGGAAGCAATTAAAAATTCGCCTTTAAAATTGTATAATTTTACTTCTAAATTATGTACATCTGCCAATTCATAAATAAAGTTTTTCTCCTTAAAAATTAACGGAATATTTTTAGTGTTTATAGGGTAGGTGGTTTTTGCTTTTAGTTGATATTCTATCTGTTCTTTTAAGGTGTTTTCTTTACGCAACAAACGATCTTGATGGTATTCTTGCGCCTCTTCATTGTATTGGTATATGGTAACTCCTGCCATTAAAACCGAAGCTAATAGTACCAAAAAAAGCATCGACAAAAAGATGCGTAACCGTAAGGATAAGTTTTTAAGATTCATTGTTTATAATGTATGCTTTGTAAAGATAACAATAATATAGCCATTGTACCAATATAACATTCTAATGTAGTAATGAAATTATTTCAATTCATTGATACAGTATTAAAAAATTAAATTGGTATTATTTATTTTCTCTATAACGTTTGTATAGTTTAACCAAAATCATTAAAATTACGGACAAAGAAATAATCCCTAAAACGCCAAATATCCAATTTACTTCATGGCGTACAATAACTAAAAAAATAATAGCGAATAAAATAATGGTGGCTACTTCATTAAACAAACGCATATAGTTAGAGCTGTAATTTATTTTTCCACGTTGTAGTTGCTTATAAATTTGATGGCATTTAAGCTGATAGATATATAGCGTTACTACAAACCCTAATTTTACGTGCATCCATGGCATTTGTAAAATACTGGGATTTAAAACTAAAAGTGTTGTAGCAAAAATTAAGGTTAAAATAGCAGATGGCCATGTAATGATAGTCCATAATCTATTTGCCATTATTTTTAATTGTGTGCCTAAAATTTCTTTATCTGGTGAAGGTTTTTGTGAGGCTTCTATTTGATAAATAAACAAGCGTACAATGTAAAATAAACCTGCAAACCAAGTAATTACAAAAATTAAATGTAACGCTTTTATGTAGTTGTAGTATTCATTCATAATGAGTTGTTTTTACTCCAATTGTTTGCCCAATTAGCAACTAAATTCACCCAATTTTCATCATCATTTAAGCATGATAGTGTGGTCAGTTCTTCCCCGCCAACTTCTTGAAAAAGTGCTTTTCCTTCCATAGCAATTTCTTCTAAAGTTTCTAAACAATCAGATACAAAAGCAGGACAAACTACTGCCATTTTTTTGGTGCCGTTTAGTCCAAATTTCTCAATAGTTCTATCGGTATAAGGTAATAACCATTGATCCATTCCTAAGCGAGATTGAAAAGTGGTGCTATAGGTGCCTTCAGTTAAATGCAGTTTTTTAGCCACTAATTTTGTGACCTCAAAACATTGATGGCGGTAACAGGTTTTATGCGCTACAGAAGGTGTGTTGCAACAGCTTCCGTCTATTTTACAATGACTTTTTGTAGTGTCTTGTTTGCGTATGTGTCGCTCTGGTATGCCGTGGTAGGAAAATAACAATTGCTCATAATCCACCCCCTTTAGTTGTTGTTTGATAGAGTTTGCCAATACGTCAATATAATTTTCTTGATTATAAAAAGCAGGAAAATGTGTGAGTTTGATGTTAGGAAAATGCACTTGTTGTAATTTGTCTGCTAAAACGGTTATAGTTTCAGTAGTTGCCATTGCAAATTGTGGATATAAGGGAATTAGTAAAATATCATCCACCCCTTTATCTGCTAATTCTTGCATTCCTTTTTGTAGGGTCATGCTACCATAACGCATTGCTAAACTTACAGGAATGTCAGTTTTTTGTTGCACCTTTTCTTGTAGTTTTTCTGAAATTACAATTAACGGTGAGCCACCTTCCCACCAAATTTTTTGATAGGCTGCTGCTGATTTTTTAGGTCGAGTGTGTAGTACAATTCCTTTTACAATAAATGCACGTAGCAACCAATTGACATCAATTACCCGAGGATCCATTAAAAATTCGTCTAAATATTTTTTTACATCTTTAGGGCTAGTGCTTTCTGGAGAACCTAAATTAACTAATAATACGCCTTTCATTATGTGTTTTTTTGTAAAGATTGAATATATTTTTTTGGGGTAATATCGTATTTTTTCTTGTAAGCAGCAATAAAATGACTTGAGGTACTGTAGCCAATTTGCAAGCCAACTTCTGTAACATTATGGTTGCCAGTTTCTAATAATTTTTTAGCAAAATCCATTTTGTATTGAAATAAAAAGTTAAAAACAGTGTCACCGTATATTTTTTTAAATTCTTCTTTTAATTTTTTTAAAGACAAGCCAACCTCTGTAGCTAGCTCTTGTAAACTTGGTGGTTCTGCAACTCGATCGATAATAATATCTTTTGCTTTCCTAATTTTAATTACATAGTCATCATCAACTAAAAACGGACATTTTTCATTTTCAGTAGCATTGGTGTTAAAATACAGACTCAATAACTCGTATATTTTACCTTTTACATATAAGTTTTTTATGGAACTATTAATGCTAAAATTAAAAATTTGATTCAGTACAATTGCCATTTGTGGAGTAGTTGTGCCATCATCATAATGTTTTTTGATGCTATTATCGGTACTTAAAAATGGAATGTAAGCAGCTTCTTTAGAAAAAAGAGAATGAAATTTTTCAATGGAAATATAGAAGGATAATAACCATGATTTTGAACGCAACTCTAAATGTAAAGGCAATTCTTTTTCGGTATTATATAAAAGCATGTGTTTACTATCAATGATATCAAAAGCATAACTTTTTTGATTAAAATGAAAGCGACTACTGCCTTTTATGCAAAAATGAAACTGAATATGATCTTTAGAGATGTCTTTGGTAAACTCCTGAATTTCATTTGTTTCGTTTTTAAAAAGTAACACAAAAAATCCATTTTCTATTTGAATTTCTTCAAAAGAGCTTCCATCGTTGTTTTTGTTATTTAGAACCATACAAAATAAGAGGTTTTTGGTGTTTTAAAGAGAACAAATTTAGCTATTTTTAGTGGTTAAATGACTAAAAATTAAAAAAAACCATTGCTCGACATTAAAAGTACTTTTAGCGTTGTTTTTTATTCAAATATAATAATATTTTTGTATTCTCTTAAAAGCAAATTATGCAAAGTAACGAAATAAAAGGAAAAGATACGTTTTACGCCATTGGGTTGAGTTATAAAAAAGCAGACGCTTCTATTAGAGGTTTGTTTAGTCTAGATGCTGATCAAAAAGAAAATCTATTAAAAGAAGCTAAAGCAGCAGGTATTACTAATTTGTTAGTAACCTCAACATGTAACCGGACTGAGTTGTATGGTTTTGGACAACATCCTTTTAAGCTGATTAAACATTTATGTAATAACACAAAAGGTACAGTTGAAGATTTTCAGAAAGTAGCATACGTATATAAAAGTAAGGAAGCTATTGCACATATGTTTAAGGTGGGAACTGGTTTGGATAGTCAAATTTTAGGTGATTTTGAAATTATAAGTCAGTTAAAAACAGGTTTTGCTCTTTCTAAAAAAATGGGAATGACCAATGCCTTTTCTGAGCGTTTGGTAAATGAAGTAATTAGAGCGAGTAAAAAAGTAAAAAATGAAACTGAAATTAGCTCTGGTGCAACTTCTGTTTCTTTTGCATCAGTACAATACATTTTAAAAAATGTAGCAGATGTTTCTAATAAAAATATTTTACTTTTTGGAACAGGAAAAATAGGACGTAATACATGTGATAATTTAGTGAAGCATATTGATAATAAAAACATCCACTTAATAAATAGAACTAAAGAAAAGGCAGAAAAAATTGCAGGTAAATTTAATTTAGTAGTAAAAGATTACGCCAATTTGCAACCAGAAATAGCACAATCAGATATTGTAATTGTAGCAACAGGAGCACAGCAACCTACTATTGATAAGGAAGTCCTTTCAATAACAGATACAAATAAAGAGTTATTGATTTTAGATTTATCCATCCCAAAAAATGTAGCAGATAACGTATTGGAATTGCCCAATGTTACTTTAATTCATTTAGATGATTTGTCAAAAGTTACTGATGAAACTTTAGAAAAAAGAAAAGCATTTATACCAAAAGCAGAAGCCATTATTGATGAAGTAAAAGATGAGTTTTTGACTTGGTTAGGTACTCGTAAATTTGCACCTACTATAAAAGCATTAAAAACGAAATTGCAAGAAATAAAAACGGAGGAAATTAATTACCAACGCCGTAAAATTTCTGATTTTAATGAAAATCAAGCAGAAATTTTATCAAATAGAATTATTCAAAAAATAACAAAACATTTTGCAAATCATTTAAAAGATGATAAAACAGTAATGACAGATAGTATTTCAATGATTTCAAAAGTTTTTCAGTTAGAGGAAGTTTAGTTCAAAATATTTTCCTTTAAAATTAACAATAGAATAACTATGTTGCTTACATTGGAGGAGATTAACAATTAAGGTATTTTTATTATGAAAAAAAATAGTAGCAGGAAAGAGATAAATGCAGCGTGGTTAGCATTACTTAAAGAAGCAATGGCTGATAGTAATGAAAACGTAAGGTTGAATAATCGTTATATGTACAAAGGTAAGCATTTAGGTGTTTTTTTGGTAGGTAGAAGTCAAAGAAACAACGAAGTGTTGAACGCTGAAATTGAAAAATTAGGATTCATTTTTAGTGAGCATAGACGTAGTAATCCAACAAAATATTGCAAACAATTTATTGAAGATATTAAAAATACCCCAATAGAGAATAAAACAGTCTTAGGAATACGATTTTTTCGAACTATAGTGCCTAAAAAGAAAAGTATACCAAAAGTTATTATTGCAGGAATAAATACCGCATGGTTGGAAAGGTATAATGAAGAACGTTTGTGGTACAAGGACAGTAAAGATGATAAAGCTAGAAAACATATTGAGAAATGGAAAAAAATAAGATATGATGCAGAGAAGAACCCTGAGAGTAAATGGATGCGACCAAGACCTATATTAGGAGGGTCATATCACTATGTTTATGCCCGAAAAACGGATGAAAAATCGATGCACTTAATACAAAAACATTTTAATGATACCGAGTTGCTAGAGTTGGAAGCAGAGGGTTTTCCTATTAAAAAGGACTAAAATAAAGTTTAATACCTCATGTACTTGAATTGAGGAAGTTTTTTGAGATAAAATATACCCCAACAGTAATTATGGAAACAATAAAAATTGGTACTCGAGATAGTGATTTAGCAATGTATCAAGCCAAAACGGTACAGCAAAAACTAACTAATTTAGGGTATAAAACCCAATTAGTACCCGTAAAATCTACAGGAGACCTCGTTTTAAACAAACCTTTATACGAATTAGGTATTACAGGTATTTTTACAAAAACTTTAGACGTGGCAATGCTAAACGGAACTGTTGATATAGCTGTGCATTCTATGAAAGATGTGCCTACGTTGTTACCTATTGGGATTCGGCAAACTGCGGTATTAAAACGAGCCGATACCGTTGATATTTTAGTGCATAAAAATTTAGATTTTTTAAATACAAAAGGTACTATTGCAACAGGTAGTTTACGCCGTAAAGCACAATGGTTAAATAAATACCCAACACATACTGTTGTTGATTTACGTGGTAATGTAAATTTACGTTTACAAAAACTACAAGACAGTAATTGGGACGGTGCTATTTTTGCAAAAGCAGGCTTAGAACGTATTGAGGTATTGCCAGAAAATTATATTGATTTAAGTTGGATGATTCCCGCCCCAGCACAAGGAGCAATGGTAGTACATACCATAAAAAATGATGATTTTTGCACAGAAGCTTTACTAAAGTTAAACCATCAAGAAACGGATATTTGCACCAAAATTGAGCGTGATTTTTTACGTACGCTGGAAGGTGGTTGTACCGCTCCAATAGGTGCTTTGGCAGTTATAAGGAATGATACAGTCCTATTTAAAGGTGTTTTGTTTTCTTTAGATGGAACTCAAAAAATAGACATTAAAAAAACAATTTCTTTAACAGACGTTGCCAATTTAGGAGTTATTTGCGCACAAGAAGTGTTGCAAAATGGAGGGAAAGAGCTAATGCAAGAAATAAAAGCAAGTTTAAAAAAGTAATAAAGATAAAGCTTTAACATAAAAACAACATACAACCCTAAGTTCCCTCTCCTTGAGGAGAGGGTTAGGGTGAGGTGAAAAGCATAAATAAAAAATCCTTAAACACTAATTTTAGTGTTTATTTTAGGCATAAATGAAAAATCGAATTACAAAAGCACGATTATTAAGGCAAGCACAAACCGAAGCTGAAAAAAAACTTTGGGGGCTACTCCGTAATCGTAAATTCTCAAATATAAAATTTAGGCGTCAACATCCCATCAAGCATTACATTGTCGATTTTTGCTGTTTAGAAGATCAAATTATTATTGAGTTGGATGGCGAATATCATAACAATACCGCTCAGCAAGAATATGATGAAAACCGTACTTTATTACTTAATGGGTTAGGATATAAAGTGTTCCGATTTGAAAATAAAATTGTTTTCAGTCACCCAGAACAAATTTATCAAACCATTCAAAATTATTTAAACATAAAGCAAGCTAAAAACCCTTTCACATCAAATAGAGTAGAATTTAATGTATTATGCACTAAAAAACTAACAGAAACGCAAACGCAATTATTTGTAAAAAATAATTTTAAAATTCAGTCTTATAATGCCATTCAAATTGAATTTTTACCTCATTTAGGTATACCACATACTGTAAATGCAATAGTAACCAGTCAAAATGGAGTGCGAGCAATTATAGCACAAAATATTGCAATTGAGAACGTATTTTGTGTAGGAGAAAAAACAAAATCACTTTTAGTAAAAAACAACTATAATGTAGTTGAAATGACTGAAAATGCATCCCAATTAGCAAAAATCATTATAAAAAACTATAAAAATGATACTTTTTTGTTTTTCTGCGGAAATAAAAGAAGAGTAGAATTACCTACTATTCTTAAAGAAAATAATATTTGTTTTACGGAGCAAATAGTATATAACACACATTTAATTTACCAAAAAATCAACGCACAATTTGATGGTGTTTTGTTTTTTAGTCCGTCAGGAGTAAAAAGTTATATACAGCAAAACTCATTGCAAAATAAAATAGCTTTTTGTATTGGTAAAACAACCGCTCAGGAAGCTAAAAAGCACACAAAAAATAGTCTAATTTCCAAAGAAACTTCGATAGAAAGTTTAATTGAAGCTGCAATCCATTATTTCCGTAGCTAAATCATTTCAATTTCAACATAAATTCCTTATTTTCGCGTACTTATACAAAACGATACAAAATGAGTGCGAAGTTTACGGAATACAAAGGGCTTAACTTGCCAAATGTTACTAAGGAAATCCTGAAAGAATGGAAAGAAAATAACATTTTTGAAAAAAGTATAACTACCCGTAGTGAAGAAAAACCATTTATCTTTTTTGAAGGACCCCCTTCAGCAAACGGATTACCAGGTATTCATCATGCAATGGGACGTACTATTAAAGATATTTTTTGTAGGTATAAAACTCAAAAAGGATTTCAAGTAAAACGTAAAGCAGGATGGGATACCCATGGTTTACCTGTTGAGTTGGGTGTGGAAAAAGAATTGGGAATTACCAAAGAAGATATTGGCACAAAAATTACCGTAGAAGAATACAATGCAGCTTGTAAAAAAGCAGTAATGAAATATACCGATATTTGGAATGACCTTACCGAAAAAATGGGGTACTGGGTAGATATGGAAGATCCGTATGTAACCTATAAATCCAAATATATGGAAACCGTTTGGTGGATATTAAAACAAATCTATAATAAAGATTTGATGTACAAAGGGTATACCATTCAGCCGTATTCACCAAAAGCAGGTACAGGTTTAAGCTCACACGAAGTAAACCAACCAGGAGCGTATCAAGATGTTACGGATACTACCGTTGTAGCGCAGTTTAAAATCCTATCCCCAACACTTTCCGAAGGAAAGGATGGTAGGAAAGTCCTTCCTTTTGGGGAGGATTTAGATGGGGATTTTTATTTTTTGGCGTGGACCACAACACCGTGGACATTACCTTCAAATACCGCTTTAACCGTAGGTGCAAAAATTGATTATGTGTTGGTTTCAACCTTTAATCAATACACTTTTAAGCCCATGAATGTTGTATTGGCTCAAAAATTAGTAGCCAAACAATTTGCAGGTAAAAAGTTTAACCAAGTAGCAGATACTTCGGAATTATCAAATTATAATGAAGGCGATAAGCAAATCCCATATTTCATTGTTTCCGAATGTAAAGGGGCTGATTTAGTAGATATTACCTATGAGCAATTATTACCATACGCCTTACCGTTTGAAAACCCTGAAAATGCATTTCGTGTTATTGCAGGCGATTTTGTAACTACCGAGGACGGTACAGGTATTGTACATACCGCACCAACTTTTGGGGCAGACGATGCTATGGTTGCCAAAAATGCAACACCAGAAGTGCCACCAATGTTAGTAAAAGATGAAGAGGGTAATTTAGTTCCTTTAGTTGATTTACAAGGGAAATTTACTAAGGAAATGGGTGAATTTGCTGGCATGTACGTTAAAAACGAATATTACAATGATGGTGAAGCACCAGAGCGTAGTGCAGATGTGCAAATAGCCATTAAATTAAAAACAGAAAATAAAGCCTTTAAAGTTGAAAAATATGTGCACAGTTACCCACATTGTTGGCGTACTGATAAGCCTATTTTATATTACCCATTAGATTCTTGGTTTATTAAAATATCTGATGTAAAAGGACGTATGGATAACCTAAATGATACCATTAATTGGAAACCCGAAGCAACAGGTACGGGACGTTTTGGTAACTGGTTAAAAAATGCGAACGATTGGAACTTATCACGTTCTCGTTTTTGGGGAATTCCATTACCTATTTGGCGTACCGAAGACGGTAAGGAAAGTATTATTGTAGGTTCTATTGAAGAGCTAAAACAAGAAATGAAACGCGCTGTTACTGCAGGCGTAATGACTGAAGATATTTTTGCCGATTTTGAGGTAGGTAATATGAGTGATGCAAACTATGATTTAGTTGATTTACATAAAAATGTAGTTGATAAAATTACCTTAGTTTCAGCATCAGGGAAACCAATGCAGCGTGAAGCCGATTTAATTGATGTTTGGTTTGATTCTGGTTCAATGCCGTATGCACAATGGCATTACCCGTTTGAAAATAAAGAAATGGTTGAAAATACCTGGAAAACTGCCGATTTTATTGCAGAAGGTGTGGATCAAACTCGTGGATGGTTTTATACCTTACACGCAATTGCAACCATGCTTTTTGATGATGTAGCCTATAAAAATGTAGTTTCTAACGGATTGGTGTTGGATAAAAAAGGACAAAAAATGTCTAAGCGTTTGGGTAATGGAGTAGATCCGTTTTCTACCTTAGAAAAATATGGTCCTGATGCTACGCGTTGGTATATGATATCAAACGCAAACCCATGGGATAACTTAAAATTTGATGTAGATGGTATTGCTGAGGTGAGCAGGAAGTTTTTCGGAACGCTTTATAACACGTATTCGTTTTTTACGTTATATGCCAATATTGATAATTTCACGTATGCAGAAGAGGATATTGCAATTGCTGATAGACCCGAAATTGACCGTTGGGTATTATCAGAATTAAATACATTAATTGCTAATGTAGATAAATTTTATAATGAATATGAACCTACAAAAGCAACACGTGCCATTTCTGATTTTGTACAAGAGCATTTAAGTAACTGGTTTGTACGTTTAAGTAGAAGGCGTTTTTGGAAAGGGGAGTATGCTACCGATAAAATATCAGCATACCAAACCTTATATACATGTTTGGAAACGGTAGCTAAATTAGCAGCACCAGTAGCACCATTTTTTACCGACCGCTTATTTACCGACTTGAATAAAGTAACGGGTAAAAATACAGTTGAAAGTATTCATTTAAGTACATTTCCTGTTGCAAATGCATCTATTATTGATACAGCATTAGAGCGCCGTATGGAAAAAGCACAAACCATATCCTCCTTAGTATTATCCTTACGTGCTAAAGAAAAAATTAACGTTCGCAAACCGTTACAACGTATTATGATACCGGTATTAAACGAACAAGAAAAACAAGAAATTGAGGCGGTTGCAAGTTTAATAAAATCAGAAGTAAACGTAAAAGAAATTGAGCTGATAGACGATGCTTCGGGTATTTTAGTAAAACAAATTAAACCTAATTTTAAAACATTAGGACCTCGTTTTGGAAAAGATATGAAAGCGGTTTCTGGGGCAATTATGCAATTTGATGCCGAAAAGATATCAACAATTGAGCAAAATGGTGAAATATCGTTGAATATCAACGAAAAAAATATTACATTGAGCATTCAAGATGTAGAAATTTCTTCGCAAGATATTGAAGGATGGTTGGTAGCCAATGCAAACGGATTAACCGTAGCGTTAGATGTTACCATTTCAGAAGCATTACGTAATGAAGGGATTGCAAGAGAATTGGTAAACCGTATTCAAAATTTACGTAAAGATTCAGGTTTAGAGGTAACCGATAAAATTAGTGTTACCATTCAAAAAGACGGAATTATAGAAAATGCTTTAGATGTCAATTTAGAAAACTATATCAAAACAGAAACGTTAACCAACACAATCACATTAGTGGATTCAGTAAATAACGGTACGGATATTGCTTTTGACAATATTGTAACCAAAATTTATATTAAAAAACTATAATTAAACCGAACAGAAATGAACACAAATAAATATTCAGAAGCTGACTTAGTAAAATTTAAAGCTATAATAGATGCTAAAATAGAACAAGCAGAATCCGATAAAGCCTTATTGAAAAGTGCTTACATGAATGATGAAAATAATGGTACGGAAGATACTTCGCCTACCTTTAAAGCATTTGATGAAGGTTCTCAGGTAATGAGTAAGGAGCGTAACATGCAATTGGCAAACCGCCAAGATAAATTTATTAGAGATTTAAAAAATGCATTAATACGTATTGAAAACCATACCTATGGTATTTGTAGAGTAACGGGTAAATTAATTAACCCAGAGCGTTTAAAATTAGTACCACACGCTACTTTAAGTATTGAAGCTAAAAATTTGCAAAAAAAGTAAGGCGAAAACAATTACTATCCAGGCGGGATGCTTTTACCTAACCGTCACGCAAGTTCTTCAAGTTACCGTTATGGTTACAATGGAATGGAAATGGATAATGAGGTTAAAGGTGAGGGAAATAGCTATACAACTCATTGGCGACAGTATGATCCAAGAATAGTAAGATGGTTAACTATTGACCCTGAAATGAGGCAATTTGCAAGTTGGTCACCTTATAGTAGTAATTTCAATAATCCAATTAAAAATGCAGATAAGAATGGTAATTGCCCTTGGTGTGCAGTAATAGCTGGAGCTTGGGAATATGGAACTCAAGTTTATGATAATTATGAAAAAGGGGAAGTAGGATACGAAGCTTGGATTGGAAAAGTAGATTTTGTTGATGTAGCGGTAGAGGTAGGAACAAATCTAATACCTGGAGGTAAATTACTAAAAGGAGCTGTTATGGTTGGTGGTGAATTAATTAAAAATTCAGTTGATGGTTCTTTTTCAGATGGAATAAGTCATATTGGTGATGGTTCAGAAGGTAAAGATGTTTCTACTGTATTAAAGAAAACAGGGACAAATCTTGTTTTAGATAAAGTTGGTGGAGCAGTTGTTGGGAAAATAAAAGTAGGAGAATTAATTAAAAGTGCTACTGATAATAAGGCTATTAAAAGTGCTGTAAGTGATAAGGTAGCGGCTTATAAAAATTTGACTAAATCTAATAATGTTATTAGACATGGTAATAAAAATAGTAAGGCGGTATTACCTATTGACGCATTTAAAGCAGTAAATAGTGCAGATCAAAGTTTAACAATAAAAAAGGCATTAAATTCTGTAGGTACAGGAACAGAAGCTTCTAAAGAATTAATAAATAAAGGAGTAGGTGCAGGTGTTAAGTCAATTATAAAGCCAAAGAAAGATAAGTAGTATGAAAACAAAATATGTTATTGTGGGCTTTCTTAGTGTTATACTTTTTTTTTACTTTATTTCATTATTAAGAAAGAAACAGTTAGTAGATACAGAATTAACTACTTTATGTAAAGTGGAAGATATAAGAGAAAGTTATAAGGGAGTTAATCGTACTATAACAAAATACGCTCTAATCGTTTATTATTTAGATAATAAAAAATATAATACCAGTTTTAATTTAAAGGAAGGTGTTGAAATAGGTAATTGTTATGAGATGATTTATTCATCAAAAAACCCTAAAAACATAAAAATTTATTTTGATAAACAGGTAGATTGCTCAAAAATTAAAGAATAATTATGAAGAAGATATTTTTATTATTAATGTTGTTAGTTTCAATATGCATCAATGCTCAATCTTTTGAAGGGTATATCGTGTACGAAAATAAAGTTGTATCGAAAAACCCTAAAGTATCTGATGGTCAATATTTGCGTTTGGTGGGTAATAGCAAAAAAGTTTTTATAGTTCAAAAGGGGATTATTTAAATGCGCTACGAGGAGGTGTAGTAAGGATGCAATATTATAAAAAAGAAGAGAATATGTTGTATAATTTATTTACAACAAGTGATACGTTGTATTACAAAACAGCAAACTTTAATAAAGACCCAGCTATTAAATATGTTTTAAATAAAAGCGTAGAGGATGTTTTAGGAAAACATTGTAATGAGATGATTATTTATTCAAAACAAACAATATTAAAGTATTATTTTAATGAAGAATATTTTATAGACCCCAATCTGTTTAATGGACATAGTTATGGTAATTGGCATTATGCATTACAGCAAACAAAATCTTTACCACTTAAAATTATTGTTGAGACCCCGACGCCCCCGCCCCCGCTCGTATAAAATAGTGTTTGCTACTGCTCGTTTGTAACGAGTAGCGGTAAGAGTAAGAAATATAAGTTAAAGAAGCTTTTGCAGAAATGTAAGAGTTTTTTTAGTACGCAAATTTTAGCAATAAATACGTCAATTAGTTTTTTGCTATATTTGTAATATGGATATTTCAGCAAGAAAATCACATTTAATGGAGCAACTAATGGTATTGTAATCCCAGATATAATGGAGCGTTTTGAGAATTTTTTAAAAAATAAACTTGTTGATACAACAGGTGATGTTTGGGATAATTTACCTAAAGAGGTTCAAAACTTAGTAGATGAAACATTAAAAAATGTGGCAAATAATAATGTAAGAAGTCATAGTGATGTTATGGCAGACATTAGGAAGCAATACTGCTTTATTAAATAATGATGATACATTGGATCCAAGTGCAGAGAATTTAAAAAAGAGAGAGACTAGAGATGGTAGTTATAGTGCTGATTTATCAAAAAAAAATAGATGATTAAAAATGGATGAAATTTATAGAAATAGTTTGGCTATAGTAAAATATAATCCCGATTTTCGAGATGAAAATGGGTATTACATAAGAAATGAATGGACTTCAGTGTCTGATATAAATAAAGAGTTTGAAGATGGAGTTTTGACAAAAGAAGAATACATAACCGTTGAGGAAAAATATATTGAATCTGTTTTTATTTTGATTAAATCATTAGAAGTTTCTGAGGTAAAAATTTCAGGTTTATATAAAAGCTGGACAAGAAAAAGATTTAAAAATTGGAAACAATTGTCATTATATAAGATGTATGATTTTGTTTTTGAAGGAATGATTATTAAATCGGATAATATGCCAATTATTTCAAAATTAATAAAATTAGGTTTACGTGAATTACTTACTATAGATTTAATACTTAAAGATAAAGGAACTATTACTTTTGGCTATGATTTTTATATGTATTTTAAGACTAATGAAGATGAGCCATCTTTGGAAAAATCAATTGATGAAATAAAGAAACTTAAGCTTTACCCGTATTGTAATGATATGTCAGATGTAATATCAGAATAAGCCAGATACCCGATAGTGAAGATTTGTAATTCATGCAAGTACAAAACATAAAATTTTAACAAGAAGGCTATACATTACAAATGTATAGCCTTCTTGTTTTACATTAAACTTTTGAATGTAGCAATAGCATTGTAATCTTTAATGAATCATAACCCCTTTTTTTGCATCACCTTTAAACTTTTTTACTTTATAGGTAAAGCTTAACATAAAGTATCTTTTTAAAACTAAACTTTCGGTATTTGAAATATAATCTTGATTAGTACTTTGGTTAACACTGGTGTTTTGGTCTAGTAAATCAAAAGCTTTAATTTTTAAAATTCCTTTTTCTTTTAATATTTTAAAACCTAAACTTGCATTCCACATGTAAGAAGTTTGTGTAAACCCTGCAGCAACATCTGGGTTGTTATTTATGGTAAAATCATTCGCAAACTCTACCCATTTTGGCCAATAGGTTTCTAAATTTATGGACAAACTTGAGTTGGTGTAATCCGTTGCTCTTCCTAAATTGGTACTGTATTTAGTTTTGTCAAAACCATAATTATAACGTGGTGTAATTTCTATTAAATCATTATAATTATAAGTCATGGATATGTTTGGTCCGTAAGAAAAACTATTAGAAGTATACTGTGCTCCATTTGAAAAACCAACATTTCTATTTCCGCTTATGTTTACTCCTGTATTCCAAGAGAAATTGTGTTTGTCAAATTTGTATTTTTTGTGATAATTAGCATTTGTATAATACCATTTCTGCCCATCTACATTGGTATAGGTAGTGGTACGTTTTAGGGTAACTAAATCTGTAATTGATTTTGATACTGCTTGGTTATCTGTAAAAGAAACGCTACCATAAATACTAAACCCACTTTTTGTTTTCATGTTGTTGTTTCTAAAACTTAGGTGCATTCTATCCGTAGTAGCGGCTTTTAAATTAGGGTTACCAATAACGATGTTTAATGGGTTAGAAACGTCTGTAATAGCTTGTAGTTGGCTAATGCGTGGTGCATTATGGCTTTTTCGGTAACTCAGCCAAAATGATTTCCCTTGTCCAAAACGGTTCCACACACTAAGACTATACCTTAAATTATTAAAATCATTTGTGGTACTTGTATTGGCAAGTAAATTTTGATCATCAATATTAATTAAGTCATAACCAACACTAGCGCGAATATTCATTTTATCTTTTGAATATTTTAAACCTGCAGAAGGGCTATATTTAGTAGTTTTAGTTTTAAAATTGGTAGTTAACGCACTGTTTAAATTGGTGTAGTTTTGTGTGCTATTATCAAAGTCTAACGTTTTTTTATTGTTTTTTGAGTTTTCAAAATTACCACTCATGCGTAAGGTGTAAAAAAAGTTTCCTTTTAATACGCGTGTATATCTAAGTGATAATGAAATGTCATTTGTTTTATTGGTAACGGTATTTTGTTGATTGGTACTTTCGTTAGGGGTTGTGCCACCATCAAAATAATTAATAGATGATTTAAAAATGTCTTTAGTGTCGTTTTTATCAAAATCGGTATCCATCCAAAAACTTAACGATTCTCCTTTTTGTTTAAACTTTCTACTCACACTGGCGTTTAAACCATAACTGGTATTTTCATAGTTACCATTGGTACTTGTGGCGGACTCATTAATCAAACTATTTAAGTTGTCTTCCCTAGAACTGTTGTTATTAGAAAAATTATCACCTAAACTTTTTGAAACTTTTGGCTTTATAGAAATTCGGGTTAAAGTATCAGGTTTTATTTCAAATTCTAAGTTGAAATTGTGATTTTTAGCAATACGAGTAGCGCTGTTATTTTTCTTGGTTGTATAATTAACGGTAGGTAAAAAAGTTTGCGTGGTATTTATAGAGCCTGTTTCGGTGTCAGATTCTGTAAAAATATAATCCGTATTAATATCGGTTTTCTTATTCCATTCATTTGTATAATGTACACCCGCAGTACTGGTTTGAGTAATACCTCCATTAAAATTTCCAAATAATGGACTTGAAGATTGCCAAACGCCATTTCTTCTTACCCAATTGTTTCCGCCGCCGCCAATATCCTTAACTTCATCACTGTTAAACCCAGAAGTGTTTACATTGTTTGAGCCTCCTAAAATAGTAATGCGTTCATTATTATTAAAACGGTTTAACATACCACTTGTGGAGTACCTATCATCAGTACCGTAACCCGCTGTTAATCTTCCAAAAAAGCCTTTATTTTTATCTTTTTTAATAGTAATATTAATGGTTTTATTTTCTTTATCACCTTCTTCTCCCGTAAAAGCTTGTTCTTTTGTTTTGGTATCTACTACTTGTATTTTATCAATAATTTCTTTGGGTAAATTTTTAGTAGCAATGGTTAAATCGTTTCCAAAAAACTCTTTTCCGTTTACTAAAATTTTATTTACAGGTTTTCCATTTACGGTAATTTTTCCGCTTTTGTCCACGACCAAACCAGGTAGTTTTTTTAATAAATCTTCTACATTAGCATCAGCACCTGTTTTAAAAGATGAAGCGTTAAACTGTAGTGTATCTTTTTTTATGGTAATGGGAGCTCTATCTGCAACTACTAAAATTTCATTTAACAATTCGTTATTTTCTTGTAGTATAATGGTATTTAAATTACTGTTTTTAACAAGTGTAATTAGCTTTTTATAGGTTTTCATTCCTGTAAAAGAAACATAAAAATTTGCTTTTTGCTGTTTTGTATTACCTGATAAATTGAATTTTCCATTTTTATCTGAAATGGTATAGGTAATCATAGTTGAGTCTTGTATGGACTCTACATATACAGTTGCCGATTCAATTGGTGTTTTGTTTTCGTCTTGTAAAGTTCCGTAGATTTCAAAATTTTGTGCAAATATTGTAGCGGTACTTAAAAATAGAATTGTAAATAAAATATTTTTCATAGATAAGGTAGTTGTAATTAGCGAAACTAGCTATTTTAAGAAATTATAGGTTCTTTTTTAAGAGAAATTTAAGATTACTTTAACGTTTGTAAATGTGTCTTTTTTATTGTCTGAAATTCAAATACTAAAATGGTATAAATAGTTTACTTTTGCAATTGTTATGAGTGCTACTAAAAAAGACATCAGAAAATTATCCAAAGAAGAATTACGTACATTTTTTATCGAAAATGGTGATAAATCTTTTAGAGGAAATCAAGTATATGAATGGCTGTGGGCAAAGGGAGCGCATGTTTTTGAAGACATGACCAACCTATCCAAAGCCACACGTACTATGTTGCAAGAAAATTTTGTAATCAATCATATCTCAGTAGATCAGATGCAAAAAAGTAGTGATGGTACCATAAAAAATGCCGTAAAATTACACGATGGGTTAATAGTAGAGTCGGTTTTAATACCAACTGCAACCCGTACAACTGCTTGTGTTTCTAGTCAGGTTGGATGTAGTTTAGATTGCAATTTTTGTGCTACCGCCCGTTTAAAACGTATGCGAAACTTGAATCCTGATGAAATTTACGATCAAGTAGTCGCAATTGATAGAGAAAGTAGATTATATCATAACCGCCCGTTATCAAATATTGTTTTTATGGGTATGGGAGAGCCCTTGATGAATTATAATAATGTGATTAAGGCTATTGATAAAATTACGTCACCAGAAGGTTTAGCAATGTCACCAAAACGTATTATTGTATCTACATCTGGAGTGCCAAAAATGATTAAAAAAATGGCTGATGATGACGTAAAATTTAAATTAGCAGTTTCTTTACACTCGGCTATTGATGAAGTGCGTACTAGTATTATGCCTTTTAGTGAGAATTTTCCGTTAGCAGATTTACAAGAATCTTTGGAGTATTGGTATGCAAAAACCAAGAGTAGGGTTTCTTATGAATATATTGTTTGGGATGGTATTAATGATAAGCAAAAAGATATTGATGCTTTAGTGCAATTTTGTAAATACGTACCCTGTAAAGTTAATATTATTGAATATAATCCTATTGATGATGGTATTTATCAGCAAGCCACTCGCGCTGCAGTTGATAGGTATTTAGAAGTATTAGAGCGTAACCGTATTCCTGTAACTGTACGTAGATCAAGAGGGAAAGATATTGACGCTGCTTGTGGGCAATTGGCAAATAAAACACAATAATAACAATCCAGCTCCTCTTCTTTACAGTTGAGTATTTAAAATTTGTGAAGTATTTCATGATGTTTCACCTTTGAGGGGTAATCCAATGAGGTGCAGTATCCTCATAAATAAAAATAGACATTATGGAATCAGCAATACAAATAGCAATTTATATACATGCCTTTTTTGGAGGAATTGGTTTAGTAACAGGTTTAGGGAGTGTGTTTGTTCAAAAAGGAAGTAAACTACATACTAATATGGGAAAGTTATTTTCTGTAGGAATGTTAGGAAGTTCTCTCATATCAATGCCCATTGCTGTATTACCCAATCATGAAAATTTATTTTTATTTTTAATTGCCTTATTTACTATTTATTTGGTTTTGGTAGGTAATAGAGCGGTTACGTTTAAAACAAAGGAAAAAGCAAATACAATAGATTATGTGTTGTCAGGAGCAATGTTTAGTTGTTCTTTAGTAATGCTTGTTTTCGGAATATTCGGGATGATACAAGAAGTGTCTATGAGTATTTTGTATGTTATTTTTGGTAGTTTCGGATTGCTATTAACAGTAAGAGATTATATGTTTTATAAAAACTTTAAACAGAAAAAAAACAGCTGGTTGGTAGCGCATTTAAGTAAAATGATAGGCGCATTAATAGCTTCAATTACCGCTTTTATTGTAGCAGGATTAGGGAGTGCTAGTTTAATAGCTTGGTTGTTGCCTTCTGTTTTAGGTACTATTTATATTATTTACTACAAACGAAAAATTTTAAAAGCGTAACATTTTATCTTTTAGAATATCCAGTAATAGCTAAAAGGTATTATTTTTTGTAGGTTTGTATAACCATAAATATTTTTTTTGAAAATAGTAGCGCAAATAAAACAACCTATTCATGATGAAATGGAGCTTTTTGAACAAAAGTTTGCCAGTTCAATGATTTCTCGGGTAGCGTTACTCAATAAAATTACCCATTATATTGTAAACCGTAAAGGAAAGCAAATGCGACCTATGTTTGTGTTTTTAGTGGCTAAAATGGTGGCTAAAAATGATAAGGTAAATGAGCGTACCTACCGCGGAGCATCAGTTATTGAGTTAATACATACCGCAACTTTGGTGCATGATGATGTGGTGGATGATTCTGATAAAAGACGTGGTTTTTTCTCTATAAATGCACTTTGGAAAAATAAAATTGCCGTTTTAGTAGGGGATTATTTATTATCAAAAGGATTGTTGCTTTCTATTGATAATGGCGATTTTGACTTGCTAAAAATTATTTCGGTAGCGGTAAAGGAAATGAGCGAGGGTGAGTTACTGCAAATAGAAAAAGCAAGAAAGTTAGATATTACGGAAGATATCTATTATGAAATTATCCGTCAAAAAACCGCAACCTTAATTGCTGCCTGTTGCAGTTTAGGAGCTTGTGCGGTAAATGGTACAATTACGGAAATAGAAAATATGCGTAAGTTTGGTGAGCTAATAGGTATGGCTTTTCAAATAAAAGATGATTTATTTGATTATGGTACTCAAAAAATAGGAAAACCTACAGGTATTGATATCAAAGAGCAAAAAATGACTTTACCTTTAATATATGCTTTAAATAATTCTGATAAAAAAGAAAAAGCTTGGGTAATCAATTCCATAAAAAAACACAATAAAAATAGTAAACGCGTAAAAGAAGTCATTGCTTTTGTAAAAGAAAAAGGTGGTTTGGAATATGCAGTTGCTAAAATGATTTCCTTTCAGCAAGAAGCATTATTGTTGTTAAAAAATTACCCAGAAAGCTCATATAAAACCTCATTGATTTTGATGGTAAACTACGTGATTGAGCGTAAAAAATAGTATTACCGAAAAGATCAACACTATTTGTGTTTTTTTGCCAATAAAACAATTGTAACTTTGCATTTTAATTTTTTAAATAGATTCCGTAATGGCTGATAAAAATAATTTTTTCTTGCGTTTTCATGTTTGGAGGTATAAGCACATTTCGCATAAAAATTTTGTATATATTTTATCATCAATAATAGGGTTATTGGCAGGTTTGGGAGCTGTAGTGTTAAAAAATGTAACACATTTAATTCAATATCTTTTAGAAGGGGAATTGATTGTTGAGATACATAAAGCCTTTTATTTTATATTTCCTATAATTGGGTTGTTGTTGGTGCTTATAGCTATTAATTATATTGTGAAGAAAAAAGTGGGACATGGTATTCCATCAACATTATATGCGCTTTCTAAATTAAAAGGATTAATGCCAAAGCATCAAATGTGGGCATCAATTATAACCGCCCCATTAACAGTTGGATTTGGTGGGTCTGTAGGATTGGAAGGTCCTACGGTTGCTACAGGAGCTGCTTTAGGTTCTAATTTTTCAAGGTTATTTCATTTAAGTCAAACTACACGTACATTACTAATAGGTGCAGCAGCAGCAGGAGCAATGTCTTCCATTTTTAAAGCGCCAATTGCGGCAATTGTTTTTGCGGTTGAGGTGTTTAGTTTGGAATTAACAGTAGTATCATTAATTCCTTTATTATTGGCATCTATAACCGCCGTTTTAACATCCTATTTTTTCTTGGGTAATGAAGTGCTTTTACATTTTGATATTTCAGATGAGTTTTCTTTATATGATGTGCTTTTTTATGTTTTACTAGGAGTTTTAACCGCTTTTGTGTCCGTTTATTTTTGTAAAATATATTTTGCAATTAGTAATTTTTTTAAAAAAATAGCAAATCCGTATTATAAATTATTAATTGGAGGTGGGTTATTAGGAATAATGGTGTATTTGATGCCTCCACTTTTTGGTGAGGGTTATGAAACGATAAATGCTATTTTAAGAGGTAATGAAATTGCCGTAATAAAAGAAAATTTATTTCATACACTTTCAAACAATTTTTGGGTTGTTATTTTACTACTGTCCTTTTTAGTAGTTTTTAAAGTAATAGCCATGTCACTTACTTTTGCAGCAGGAGGTGTAGGTGGAGTATTTGCACCTACATTGTTTACGGGAAGTTTGCTGGGGTATATTTTTTCAAGAACGGTAAATTACAGTCAATTTTTTAATCATCATTTGTCGCAAACCAATTTTGCTATGGTTGGTATGGCAGGTTTAATGGCAGGCGTTTTACACGCGCCCTTAACGGCAATTTTTTTGATAGCTGAAATTACGGGAGGGTATGAGTTATTTATTCCTTTAATGATAGTATCTTCTATCTCTTTTTTAATTACTAAATATTACGTACCTCATAACATTTATGCAACGGAGTTAGCCGCTAAAGGAGAACTGATGACTCATGATAAAGACAAGGTAGTGCTCATGATGATGACTATGGGTAAGGTGGTAGAAACAAATTTTGTTGTTTTGCATCCAGAAATGACTTTAGGAGATGTGGTAAAAAATGCAGTAGCATTATCTACAAGAAATCATTTTCCTGTTGTAGATGAAGAAAATCAATTTTTAGGAATTTTGACTCTAAATGATATTAGAGGTATTATGTTTGATCAAAGTTTGTATCAATCGGTACATGTAAGAAGTTTAATGCATAGCGCAACGGATATCGTTAATTATGAAAACGATTCTTTTGAAACCATTTTAAATAGATTTAAAAAAACAGGTTCTTGGAATTTAGTAGTATTGAAAAAAGGAAAATATTATGGATTTATCTCTCGTTCAAAATTATTAACAGCCTATAGAAATGAATTGATTAAATATACGTCAAACATTACATAATACCAATTCATTTATAATATTAAATTGCTATAACACAACAAAAATAGAAACAAAAAAGAGGCAATCATAAATATTGTAATTGCCTCTTTTGAATATTAATTTTAGCATAAAATTAATTAATCATTTTTTTCATAGCTGCAATTGTAGTAGTAGGATTCTCAGATTTAAAAATATAGCTACCCGCAACTAAAACATCAGCGCCAACTTCAATTAATCGGTCAGCATTTTTATTAGTAACACCTCCATCAATTTCAATACGTGTATTTAAACCTTGATCATTAATCATTTTACGAAGTCTTTTTACTCTGTTGTAAGTTATTTCTTCAAATTTTTGACCTCCAAAACCAGGGTTTATTGACATTAATAAAATCATGTAACACTTTGGTAAAATATCTTCTAAAACGGATAAGGGTGTTGTTAAATTTAAAACAATACCTGCTTTACAACCTGCATCTTCTATTTGAGTAAGCGTACGGTGTAAATGTACGGTAGACTCATAGTGTACGGTAATAATATCAGCACCTACTTTAGCAAAATCTTCAATATAACGCTCAGGTTTTTCAATCATTAAATGTACATCAAGTGGTTTTGTAGCATGTTTTTTTATGGCAGCAATTACAGGCATGCCATAAGATATGTTGGGTACAAAATGACCATCCATTACATCAATATGAAACCAATCGGCATCACTATTGTTAATCATTTCTACATCACGTTGTAGGTTTGCAAAATCAGCTGCTAAAACGGAAGGAGCTATTAGTTTTTCGTTCATTTTGTTGTGTGTTGTTGTTTTTACAAATGTACTACAAATAGCCTCATGAAAGTAGCACTATTGGGTATAAAAAAAAATCCTGTTAGAAAAACTAACAGGATTTTTACCCCAAAAAAACTTACTTAACTCAATAAAGCATATTGCTTATTGATACTACAAATATATAGGATGAATGTATTTTAAAAAAAATTGAAAGTAGTGAAAATAAAATATACCTAAATTTAGGGAAGACGGTTGTGATGTAAAATAAAGTACAAAACCCTCTAAATCAATGACTTAGAGGGTTTTTAAGTTATCCCACAAGGATTCGAACCTTGACTGACAGTACCAAAAACTGTAGTGCTACCATTACACCATGGGACAATGCATAATTTCGAGTGCAAATTTACAAGAAAAAATAAGTTGCACAACCTTTTTTTAAAATTATTTTCATTTTTTTAATAGTAAGCTATAAAACAGTATGTTAGGGTTATACCAATTAAAATTCAAAATGCACAATTAAATTGTTTCTTTTAAGCTTATTTATCGCTTAAAAAGAGAACCGTAACAAAAGCTATGCTTATCTTTTTAAACTCAACTAAATTTAAAATAATTCAATTTACTTATGAGCCCCTTGAAATTTAATTGTATTATTAGTAAATGTGTTTTTTTTGACAAAACTTTAAGAAAATTGTACCACTATTTTTTAGTACTTTCGCAACATCACAAATTTTAGCACATGACAGCACAACGCTTTTTTAGATATAATAAAATTATTGGATGGTCGGTTTTTGCAATCGCCTTAATCACCTACGCCTTATGTGTAGAGCCTACCGCAAGTTTTTGGGATGCAGGCGAATATATTTCTACCTCCGCAAACTTAGCTGTTGGTCATCCCCCAGGAGCTCCCCTGTTTCAAATGTTAGGTGCGTTTTTTGCAACCTTTGCATTTGGTAATGTTTCTAACATAGCCTTAATGGTAAATATGTTGTCAGTTTTTTCAAGCGCATTTACTATATTGTTCTTGTTTTTTACCATTAGCATGATTTCTCGTAAATTAGTAGTTAGTGATATGGTAGATATCAGCAAAAGTAAAGCTATTGCTGTTTTAGGGAGTGCTGCAGTAGGTGCATTAGCCTTTGCGTTTTCAGATACATTTTGGTTTAATGCCGAAGAAACGGAGGTGTATGCCATGGCAACCTTTATCATGTCAGTCTTATTTTGGTTAGGATTAAAATGGGAGGAAAACATGCATAAGCCTAAAGGTAACCGTTGGTTATTATTGATTGCGTTTGTAATTGGTTTGTCATTTGGAGTACACTTTATGGGGCTTTTAACCATACCTGCTTTAGGATTAATTTATTTTTTTAAAAATTACAAAACCGTAACCGTAAAAAACTTTATTATCGCTAATGTAGCAGCAGTAGCAGTATTGTTATTTATTTTTAAAATGTTATTACCTAATGCGTTAAAATTCTTTGGATGGATGGAAGTTTCCTTGGTAAATGATTTTAATATGCCGTTCCATTCAGGTTCAATTGTAGCATTTTTAGTATTGATAGCTGCTTTTTATTACGCACTTGATTACACGCGTAAACACAGTTATGTAATGGCAAATACACTTACGCTTTGTATATTATTTATTGCTATTGGTTTTTCTTCTTGGATCATGTTGCCTATACGTGCCAATGCGGGTACAACCATTAATGAAAACAACCCAGGTAATGCACGTGAGTTATTGGCCTATTATAATTTAGAACAATATCCCTCAAACCCATTTTTATACGGGCCACAATTTACAGATCAATATGCACCGTATAATACCAATGATCCTTACAAAGATGATAAGCCTAAATATGAGCAAGATCATAAATTAGGGAAATATGTAATTGTAAATAATTTTAAAAATGCAAGCTTAAACCCTAATGAAGAGCAAGTTTCTTTCTTACCGCGTATGTGGAGTCAAGGTAATGCAGAGCGTTATTTAGATTTTATGCATGTGGAAGCGGTTATAAAATCGGAATTTTTTGGTAAACAGGAGTTACGTCAAATTGTTGCCGAATTTAATAATGATGTACAAACAGGGCAAATAACGGCAGATCAGCAAATTGATTTTATTAAGAAATTTGGGAAGTATATTACCGTAAAAAAACCAACAGCTGTTGAAAATTTTAGCTTCATGTTTCAATATCAATTGGGGTATATGTATGTGCGTTATTTATTGTGGAATTTTGTTGGGCGACAAGATGATATACAAGGTAAGTTGAATATGCATGGTAATTGGATAAGCGGTATTGATTTTATTGACAGCATCCTTTTAGGAGTATCACAAAAAGATTTACCAAAAGATATTGAAAACAATAAAGGAAGAAACACTTACTTTTTCTTACCCTTTATTCTCGGAATATTAGGATTGCTATTTGTAGCAAAAAAAGACATGAAACTCTTTTGGGTATTGCTTGTGTTTTTCCTATTTACAGGGCTAGCTATTCAAGTATATACCAATGTGCGTCCGTTTGAGCCAAGAGAACGTGATTACTCCGTAGTAGGTTCTTTCTATGTGTTTTCTATATGGATAGGGATTGGGGTAATGAGTATTTATTATGGTTTAAAAACATACTTGCCAAAAAAAATAAGCGCACCCTTAGCAACAGGACTATGCTTGTTAGCAGTACCATTATTAATGGCAAACCAAAATTGGGATGACCATGATCGTTCTAATAAATACACCGCACAATCCATGGCAAAAGCTTATTTGGACTCTTGCCAAAAAAATGCAATACTCTTTACCATTGGTGATAATGATACCTTTGCCCTATGGTATTTACAAGAAATTGAACACTACCGTACTGATGTGCGTGTTGTTAACACCAGTTTATTTGCAACCGATTGGTATATAGATCAAATGAAGCGTAAAGCCTATAAAAGTGATCCAATACCTTCACAATTAACACATGAAAAATACCGTTGGGGAACACGTGATATGACTATTTATCAAGAACGTACCAAAGACACTATAAATATTAAAACCTTAATAGATTTTATAGCCTCGGATAAAGAAGCCTCAATGGTAGAAATGCAAAGTGGGCAAAAACACCATACATTTCCTTCAAAAAACATTTATGTAACCGTTAATAAGCAAGCAGTTTTAGCAAACGGAATTGTTTTGCCAAAACATGCTGGAGAAATTGTTGACACTTTAAAATTCCGAATTAATAAAGATGTTTTAGGAAAACAAAACTTGTTAATGTTAGATGTTTTAGCTAATAATAATTGGAAACGCCCTATTTATTTTTCTGGAGGTAGTGCGGATGCAGCAGAGTTTTTATGGCTAAAAGATTATTTGCAATATGATGGGTTAATCTATAAATTAGTACCTATACATACGCCAATACAAAAAGATAATATGTTTGATATGGGATTCATTGATACGGATGTTTCATACAAAAAAATTATGGCATGGGATTGGGGAAATTCTGGGTCCGATAAAATTTATCATGATGTAGAAACGCGTACCAATGCATTCAGTTATCGTGCAGCTATTGCACGTGTAACCGAAAAGTTAATTGATGAAAATAAATTTGACAAAGCTGAAAAATTAATAGATTTAGCTATGGAAAAAATGCCAGTAGATAAGTTTGAGCTCTACACTTTAGTAGAACCTTTTATTGGTGCATATTACCAAATTAATAAATCTAAAAAAGCACGTAGGGTTTATAATGACTTAGGAGACATGTATAAAGATCATTTACGCTATTATGAAACACTATCTTTAGAAGAGCAGTTAATGATTACAGATGATGTTATTACGGATTTAGAGCGTTATAAATCCATCATTATTACGGGGATAGAAAACAAAGATGAGGAGCTTATAAAAAATGAAATTCCGTTTTATTTAAAAACAGTACAGTCGTTTAAACCGCTATTAAGAACCGTTGGTTATGAAGTGAGTATTACACGTTTGGTAGCAGGTTTGTATAAAGTAAAAATGAATACCCAAGCACGTCATCTATATTTAGGCGAAACGCGTAAAATTCAAGAAATTTTAGGAAAAGCAAGCGAGCTATCAAAAGAGCAAATGTATGGTTATGCAGAGCAAATTTTAGAAGCTATTACTGATTATAAGCGACTATTGCGTATTGTAGATAAACATGAGGATAGTTTGTTTTTTAAAGCAGAAAAAAAGAAATTTGATGCTACTTTAGATAATTTAGAGGTCTTTTTTAAAGCAGAAGAAGGCGAGTAGTACTAAATAAATATCAATTATGTTAGATCCGTTACCAGATAGCTATTTTATGCAAAAAGCACTACAAGAAGCCGAAATGGCTTTTGAAAAAGGTGAAGTACCTGTAGGTGTAGTCGTGGTAATTGATGAGCGTATTATAGCAAGAGGTCATAACTTAACCGAAACCTTAAATGACGTTACCGCACATGCCGAAATGCAAGCCATAACCGCAGCAGCAAATTTTTTAGGAGGTAAGTATTTAAAAGAATGTACCTTGTATGTAACCTTAGAGCCCTGTCAAATGTGTGCAGGAGCCTTGTATTGGAGTCAAATAAAAAAAATAGTGTACGGCGCAAGAGATGTGGATAGAGGTTGTATAGCCTTAAAAACAAAATTACACCCCAAAACAGAAATGATTGGTGGAATTTTAGCAAATGAATGCGCTGCTATTTTAAAACGTTTTTTTGTGGAACGTAGAAATTTAAATTAAGAATACAGTAGGCGGAAGGTTAAAAAATTTTATTTTTATTAACTTTTGAGGTAGAATATTAATAGTAGCCTATTGCCCCGTAATTAAAAGCTGCTATGCATAAGCCATATAAGCTTGCTTTTTTTTTATACATTTACACCTCGTTATTATAACTATAAATGATTTCACAAAACACCATTACTCAAGTATTTGAAACTTCCCGTTTAGAGGAGGTTATTGGTGATTTTGTACAACTCAAAAAATCAGGTAGTAACTTTAAGGGATTAAGCCCGTTTACGGATGAGCGTTCTCCTAGTTTTATGGTGTCTCCTGTAAAACAAATTTGGAAAGATTTCTCGTCAGGAAAAGGAGGTAATGTAGTTGCTTTTTTAATGGAACATGAACATTTTAGCTACCCTGAAGCCATAAAATATTTGGCAAAAAAATACAATATTGAAGTTGAGGAAACCCAACAAAGTGATGAGCAAAAAGTACAAGCAAGTGAGCGTGAAAGCATGTACTTAGTGTCCGAATACGCTCAAAAATACTTTGCGGATATTTTGCACACTAATGAGGGTGGGAAAGCAATTGGGTATAGCTATTTTAAAGAAAGAGGATTTACACCAGAAACGATAAAGGAATTTAATTTAGGGTATGCGCTAGATGAGTGGGAAGCCTTTACAAAAGCTGCACTAAAAGAAGGTTATCAGTTAGAATTTTTAGAAAAAACAGGACTAACCATTGTAAAAGAAACCAAACGGTTTGATCGTTTTAAAGGGCGTGTGTTGTTTCCAATACATTCTATGAGCGGTCGTGTATTAGGGTTTGGAGGTCGGATATTATCTGCCGTAAATAAAAAAGCCGCTAAATATTTAAATTCTCCCGAGAGTGAAATTTATCATAAAAGTAAAGTATTATACGGTATTTATCATGCCAAACAAGCTATTGCAAAAGAAGATAATTGTTATTTAGTAGAAGGTTATACGGATGTGATACAAATGCATCAAGCAGGAATTGAAAATGTGGTAGCCTCTTCAGGTACTGCACTTACTAGTGATCAAATACGATTAATACATCGGTTAACAAAAAATATAACAGTGTTGTTTGATGGGGATGCTGCGGGTATGCGTGCCTCTTTACGTGGGGTTGATTTAATTTTGGAACAAGGAATGAATGTTAGAGTTTGTACTTTTCCTGAAGGTGAAGACCCTGATTCATTTGCAAAACAAAATACGTTAGAAGATATTACTACTTATTTACAAGAAAACTCGAAAGATTTTATAGCTTTTAAGGCGAGTGTTTTAAATACCGAATCGGAAAATGAACCTGTAAAAAAAGCAGAAACTATACGTGATATTATTACCAGTATTTCTAAAATACCAGACGTAATTAAACGAGAATTGTATATTAAGGAATGTGCTCGTATTATGGATGTTTCGGAAGCAGTACTATTTTCTACCTTAGCACAACTAACCAATGCCGCTAACCGTGATGCGCAAAAGAAAAACAAACCACAACAGTCTTTTGAAGTAGTAAAAAATGCCGAACCGCTTAAAAAAGTTGATGAGCAATATGAGCTGGAGCGTAAAATAATACAAATTTTATTGTTGTACGGTACGCATGTAGATGCCTTTGATGAGTATTATTTTAAAGAAAATGAAAAAGGAAATTTAGAACTTGAGAAAAAGGTTGAAGAAGCTACGGTTTATCAAAAAATATTTTTGAGTTTACAAGATGATGAGGTTGAGTTTACCAATCAATTATTTAAGGAGTTGTACTATAAAATTGTAGAACGTTTACAGCAAACTGAAGAAGATTTAAAAATTGATCAATTTATTAATGAATTAGATGTGGAGTTGGCAACCGAAGTGACTTCCGTTTTAATGGAAGAAGAGCGCTATGTGTTGCATGACTGGGAGCGTCAAAATATATTTGTGAAACAAAAAGAAGAAAGTATTGCTACCTTAGTAAATTCAACCATACTTTCCTTACGAAGGTTTTTGGTTTCTAAAAAAATTATTGAACTTTCAAAAAATGTATCTCAAGAAGAATCTAATCAAAATCTTTTACAAGATGTGGTAGATTATATGAATCTTAAAAAAGTACTATCTGAAAAACTAAATAGGGTGTTGTAATTGCGGGGCGATAGCCCAATTATGGGTTGCTTCTGTTTTAGCTAACATTCCTGTAAAACAGTACGTCTTTGCGAGCTTGCTGTAATACCAATTAAATTGAATTGGCATAAGAGAGGTGTGGCAATCTCTCCATTGCTTTTATGCGTTCTTGATAAAATGGATATCCTTTTTTGTTAAGTGTGTGTTTTTATTTTGCTATAAAAGCGATTTTATGAGCTCTTTATAGCATGTTTAAAAACCACTACGTACCCAAAAGATAGGAGTGGTAGCAAGATAAAACGCCCAAATAACCTATCTATTTCTCCAAAAAACAGGGGTAAATACAATCAATACCGTAAATAACTCCAAACGCCCTAACAGCATTAAACCTGCGCTCCACCATTTGGCTAAAGCTGGTAAATGACCATAACTGGCAAGCGGGTTTAAGCTCCCAAATGCGGGACCCACATTTCCTAAACTGGAAACAGAACCTCCAATTGCTGAAGGAAAATCTAACCCCATCATTCCAAAACCTAATGCACCAATAATAAACAGTAGCATGTATAAAATAAAAAAAGCAAGTATGTTAAATACAATTTCTTTAGAAACAGCACTACCGTTATAGCGTACAGGTATAATAGCATTTGGGTGTAAGGTGCGTTTAAATTCTAGCAATCCGTTTTTTACCATAATAATATGACGTACTACTTTTACGCCTCCAGATGTTGAACCTGCACTACCTCCAACAAACATTAACCCGAAGAAAAAGATGGTTAAAAAAGGGGTCCAATTCGTAAAATCGGCAGTTACAAAACCAGTTGTGGTAATTACGGATATAATTTGAAATAAGGTATGCCTAAACCCACTTTCAAAACTTCCCAAAACTTGGGGGTGGTAGTCTGAAATAGGTACATTAGCATTAAAATAAACTACTAATGAAGCCATAATGGTAAAAAGAATAATAGAAACGCTGTAAAAACGAAACTCTTCATCTTTTAATATTTTTTGAACTTTACCCTTAAAAGCAAAATAACTCAATACAAAATTCATACCCGCTAAAAACATAAATACAATAATAATGTATTGAATAACAGGGGAGTCATTCCAATAGGCAACACTTGCGTTTTTGGTAGAAAACCCTCCAGTAGATAGGGTTGCTAAAGAGTGATTCATGGCGTCAAACAGGTTCATGCCTGCTAATTTTAATAAAATAGTTTCAGCAATGGTGTAGCCTACATAAATTAACCACAATCTTTTTGCTGTATCGGTAATACGTGGGTGTAATTTATCGGCACTGGGTCCTGGAGCTTCTGCGGCAAATAACTGCATACCTCCAATACCTAAAAGAGGTAAAATGGCAACGGCTAAAACAATAATTCCCATACCACCAATCCAATGGGTCATACTTCGCCAAAATAAAATACCTTTTGGGAGTGTTTCAATTTCTGATAAAATAGAGGCTCCTGTGGTGGTGTAACCAGACATGGTTTCAAAAAAAGCATTCGTAATATCAGGGATTGCTCCTGTAAATAAATAGGGGAAGGTTCCTGAAAATGTCATGAGTAGCCACCCAAAAGTAACTACAATATAGCCTTCACGCGCTTTTAATTCCTTTTTATGATTTTTAGTTGCAAGCATTACAATGGCACCAATGGCAATAGAAACTGCTCCTGCTAATGTAATTTCAGTAGTTACACCATCTTTATATAAAAGGCTAATTAGTGCTGCTGTTAACATAAACCCACCGTTAAATAATAACAGTAACCCCATGATATGCAAGATGATTTTTGAATTTAATTTTTTCATGTAGTACGTAGCCTTTAAAAAAGGGTATTTATTTTATTGAAAGAGTTCTTCAACTTTTGATATGGATCTTGGTAAGCAGCAAACTACAACCTTGTCATGTGCTTGAATTTTAAAATCGCCCAATGCAATTAAACCTTTTTCACCACGTATAACTCCGCCAATAATGGCAGCGCGAGGAAAATTGACATTTTTAATGTATTTATTGCAAATTTTCGAATTTTCTTTTACTTCAAACTCCAATAACTCGGCATTCAAATTATTTAATTGCGCCACTGCTAAAACATCTCCTTTACGTATGTATCTAAAAATAGTGTTGGCTGCAATTAGTTTTTTGTTTACTAAAGTGTCAACTCCAATAGATTGTGACAATTGAAAATAGTCAATATTTTCAACTAGTGCTACTGTTTTTTTAACGCCTTTTGATTTTGCCATAAGGCAAGACATGATGTTGGTTTCGGAGTTTCCTGTAACGGCTATAAAAGCATCCATTTCATCAATATTTTCTTCAGATAAAAGCTCTACATTTCTGCCGTCACCATTTATAATTAATGCTTTGGGGAGGTTGTCAGCTAGTTCAAAAGCTTTTTCCTTATTTTTTTCAATTAATTTAACATTAAATTTGTGGGCGCATAAACTTTTAGCGGTTTTTTCGCCAATTTTACTACCGCCCAATATCATAACGTCTTTAATTTCTTCTCTTGTTTTTCCAGATAGTCGATAGAGTTCTTCAACACCTCCAGTTGAGGTGATAAAATAAACTTGGTCACGTTCTTTAAAAATGGTATCTCCTCTTGGTATTACGGTAAATTGAGTTCCAAAACGTTGTATGGCAATGGGTACAAAATGTATTTCAGGAAAAATAGCAGCGGCTTCTTTTACTGATTTCCCAACAAATGATGCGGTACGAGATAAGCTCAATCCAAACATGGTTAAAGCGCCGTTTTCAAATTCACAGCGCTCATTAAAGGCTGATTCGTTTAATAGCATTTCAATTTCTGTAGCCGCTAATGCTTCTGGGGAAATGAGTTCATCAATACCTAATTTATCAAATTGCATTTCTTCTTTATGTTCAATAAATTCTGAATTTGAAATACGTGCAATTGTACGTTTAGCACCTAATTGTTTTGCTAAAACGCAAACTGTGATGTTGGTAGTTTCAGATGAGGTTACGGCAATTAATAAATCCGTAGCATCAATATTAGCATCTTTTAATATGGCTAATGAAGTAGCGTCACCTTTTATTACTTTAATATCTAAATGATTATCGGCATAAGATAAACTTTCTCGGTTGCTGTCAATTAAGGTAATGTCTTGAGCTTCGTAAGAAAGTAGTTTTGCTAAATGAAAGCCAACTTCTCCTGCTCCTGCAATTATTATTTTCATATATTTTTCTGTTAAAAACAGAGGGTTTTATAATTTGAAAGTCTACAAAGGTACGGTTTAATAAATAATTTAAAAAGGAAGAAAAAATAAACTTCCTCACAGTATTTTAATGCAACAATTAATTTACGACACCAATACTTTAAAAACAGTTATCGCCTCACAATTATATTTTGTAGTCACTAATGTTGGTAGGTTCTTCCAAAACAGTTTTTTTAATTTGTAGTGTTCCATTTTTTTGCGTTTCAATACTCCATTTTATCAAACAAATTTTGCCATTTTCAATTTCAATACCTGTTATGCTACGCGGGTGTACACAGCTACCATCATTAAAAAACGGAATATCACCAACTTCTGGAAACCGTGGGCGATGGGTATGCCCAATTATGGTTATTAGGTTATTATTGTCACTAATCCATTTTTTGATACGGCGTTCAACTTTAATAAGCTCCTTGTGATTTTTTGCAGGACTTGTGGGGTCAGATATGCCCATAATTTGTAATGGTTTCCATAAAACTCGCACAAAAAATCGGCTCCATTTCCAGAAAATGTAATTCCACCAATCGGCTTGATGTCCATGTGTTAAAAAAATTTCTTGGCACGTATTGCTGTTTCTCAAAATAATAGCTTCATTGTATTTTAAATTTTCAAATAAAACCTCTTTTTCTTCTGTTTTAGGATTGAAATAAGTAGCTAAATTTTTCTCCACATTTTTAGGGTTTTTGTAAACCATATCATGGTTTCCCCAAATAAGGTGTAGCCTGTTTTCTTGATGAAATTTTTGTTGTAAAAAATATACGTTTTTATGGGCATTGAATATTGTTGAAAAGGATATGTTTTCCCACAATTCATCACCATCACCTAACTCACAGTATTGAAACCCGTTTTCGTAATAATGATTGAGTGCGTGGTAGTAAATGTTTCGGTTGTTAGAAAAATCATCAGCAAAACTATTATCTCCTCTATGGCAATCACTAAACAAAATAAATTTATCTTGTTGTGTGTACTCAATTATTTTAGCTTGTTGGTAAGCTCTTGTAAGTCTGAAATGAGATGACATAATTGTTTGTATTTGGTGCTAAAGATATGAAAAAAAAAGAGCAATAGAAGTCGCTTGTTATTTTCAATTTAATAGGGAGGTTGTGTTTTTTTTCATACCGAGAGAAAGGCTAGTTGCTTTGTGAATAAAATTACAATCTATTATATTGGTATAGTTATTGTTGCTAATAAAAACGGTAAACAAGTTAAAATCAGATAATTAATAAAACAGATATAATGATGGTAAGAACAGTAAAATTAATAGCAATACTGCTAACTTTGGTAGTAACTTCTTGTGCGTCCGTACGGGTGAGTTCAGACTATGATACGCAAGCAAATTTTGAAAATTATAAAACTTTTGCATTTTATAAACCAGGAATAGACAAAGTTGAAATTTCCGATTTAGACAAAAAAAGGATTTTACGCGCCATTGAAAGTGAAATGTTAGCAAAAGGATTTACAAAATCTACAACTCCTGATTTGTTGGTAAATATAAATACCAAAACTGAAAAACGAGTAAATGTGTATCAAGCTGGTGTTGGTTATGGTTGGGGGCCTTGGTACGGTGGTATGCATAGAAATGTATCAACATCTACTAACGGAGTATTGTATATTGACTTAATTAACGCAAAAGACAAGCAGTTAATTTGGCAAGGTAAAGGTGTGGGTTATTTAACTCATAGTGCTAAAAAGAAAGATGAACGAGTACAAGTGTTTGTAACAAAAATTTTAGAGAAGTACCCTCCAGGTATAAATGAAAAATAAATAGTAAATTTTGAAATACAAAAAGCAACCTATTATAGGTTGCTTTTTTGTTATTTCTGAGGTGTTATAAAATAAAAAAAGCATCCCGATGACTCTCTAAAGAGATTTTGGGAAGCTTTCCATTGGTTTACTACTAAACCTTTTAACAAGCCACAACGCTTGTTAAACAACACAACTAAATTTTTGAGCAAAAAAAAACCTTAAAGAAGGTTTTTTTAAAGCATTTTGCGGTCTGGACGGGACTCGAACCCGCGACCCCATGCGTGACAGGCATGTATTCTAACCAACTGAACTACCAGACCGTTGCGTAATGCGAGTGCAAATATAAGATAGATTATTGATTACACAAGTCTTTTTTTAATCTTTTTTTTGTTTTTTTTAAAGCGCTTATTTAAAACGTTGTCTTTCTACAAGATAAGTATTTAAAATAGCATTAAAATTTTTATTAATATCTACAGGAATGTACTTAATGTTATATTGTGCGCAAGTTAATTTAATTTCTTGGAGATAGTTTTTTACCTTTAGTTGATAGGCTTCTTGCACTGCGTGTGCGTGTAAATCTATTTTTTCATTGGTTTCAACATCTACAAAGCTTTTTGGAGTATTGTTAAAATCAAAATTAACCTCAGTTTTTTCGTCTAACGTATGAAAAAGTAATACCTCATGCTTATTGTGTTTTAAATGTTGTAGTGCACTAAATAATGCTTCTTTATTGGTGTTGTACTGAAATAAATCGGTAAATAATACAATTAAAGACCTTCTGTGTATGTTTTCAGCTATTTCATGTAAGTATTTTACCGTATTCGTATCTGCTGTATTGGGGATTGAGTTTAATGTATTTTCTAATTGATGTAGTAATAAATGATGATGGCGTTCACTGCCTTTTTCACCTACGTAAAAATCATATTTATCACTATAAATGCTCAATCCAATAGCATCACGTTGTTTTTTTAATAATTGCAATAGGGCAGCACTTGCTAAAACTGAAAAACCAATTTTGTTTAAACTGTTTACATTAAACTCTTTTACTTTGGGATAATGCATTGAAGCGGAGTTATCTATGATAATATGACAGCGTAAATTGGTTTCGTCTTCGTATTTTTTAGTGTACAACTTATCTGTTCTGGCAAAAAGTTTCCAATCAATATGTTTGGTGCTTTCTCCATTGTTGTATACTTTATGTGCTGCAAATTCCGAAGAAAATCCATGAAAAGGACTACGGTGTATACCCGTAATAAAACCTTCTACAATTTGTGCGGCAAGCACTTGTAAATTGAAATATAATTTAGATTGATAAAGCTGCTTTTTTATAGGCATAGTTTAGTTTAATCATGGAACGATAGCCCATCCCGAGAATTACATTGAAAGTTAATAGAATGAAACTAACAACTCATACCCTTGGGTTGAGGAGTTTATAGCACTAAAATAAAAAAGGTTTGACTATTAGCCAAACCTTTCTTGAAATTATTTATTCTAAATTCTATAATAAAGCGTCAATTGCTTTAGTGTATGCGTCTTTTGGAGAAACTCCAACTTTACGATCAACCAATTCACCGTCTTTAAATAATAATACAGTTGGGATGTTACGTACGCCAAATTTAGCTGCAAATTCTTGGTTTGCATCTACATCTACTTTACCTACAATAGCTTTCCCTTCGTATTCAGTACTTACTTCGTCAATTACGGGTCCTACCATTCTACATGGTCCACACCAAGCTGCCCAAAAGTCAACTAATACTGGTTTGTCTGATTTTAATACGGTTTCTTCAAATGTTGCGTCTGTTATTTCTAATGCCATTTTTATATTGTTTTAAAAGATTAATTTTATTTTACTACACAAAAATAGTCAAATATTTTGCCAAACCTTACAATACTGTAAATCTATTTTATTGATAGCACTATTAGTTTAATTTATAGTGTATGCTTTGTGCTTCTAGTTTTTCTAATAATTCATTATCAATAGCTACTTTAAAGGCTTTACTACTCATGGTTAACTTTTGTTTGTCTTTGAGTTCGTGTATTTCAAAAATTAAATTTTTAGTACCGTTGTGATTATTAATAATGTCCTTTAAATTTGTGATTGTATCATCTGTTAATTTGGCAATATCCAATTGAATTACTAATTTTTTTGATTGTTCACTAAGTACATCATGTAGTTGTTGAAAACTACTGAACGACATCCTTGGGTCGCCTATTTTACCAGTGTCTTTGTTTTTCCAGCCTTGTTTGATGTACATTTTTACATATACGAAAGAATTCAGAATTAAAAAATGTCTAAATTTTAAATACTCTTCTCCAAAAATTCTAAATTCAAAAGCTTCATTATAATCTTCAAGTGTAAACATAGCCCAACCTCTTCCTGTTTTTGATACCCGATGATCTACCGAAGACACTACGCCTCCAAACGAAACTTCTTTATTGAGTAGTTTATCTAAATTTCTTAAATGTGATAAATTAATATTACAGAAATTTTTCATTTCTACTTTAAAATCATCTAAAGGATGTCCAGAAATGTAAACGCCCACCACTTCTTTTTCTTGTGCTAATTTTTGCATAGTCCCCCATTTTTCACAAGGTGGAACTATAGGTTCTGGTATTTGTGCGTCTGATGATTCTCCAAATAAACTTACTTGTGCGGAGTTTTGATTGGCTTGATATTTAGCGGCATATTTTAAAACCTTTTCTAAAAACATTTGTCCGTCACCCGTATCATGTAAATATTGTGCTCTATGTGTTTCAGGAAAAGTATCAAAACCACCTGCAAGTGCTAAGTTTTCAAAAGCTTTTTTATTGGCGGCACGTAAACTCACTCGTTTGGCTAAATCAAATACCGATTTATATTTACCTTCCTCTTCTCTATTTTCTACAATAGTTTGTACTGCTCCGTGACCAACACCTTTTATGGCGCCCATTCCAAAACGTACGGCATTGTCTTTATTTACGGTAAATTTATAATAGCTTTCATTTACACAGGGGCCTAAAACTTCTAATCCCATGCGCTTACACTCTTCCATAAAAAAGGTAACCTGTTTAATATCATTCATGTTGTTAGATAATACCGATGCCATATATTCAGCAGGATAATGTGCTTTAAAATAAGCAGTTTGGTAGGCTATCCAAGCATAACAGGTGGAGTGTGATTTATTGAAAGCATAGGATGCAAAAGCTTCCCAATCCGTCCAAATTTTCTCTAAAACAGCTTCTGGATGTCCGTTTTCCCCTGCTTGTTTAATAAACTTGGGTTTCATTTTATCCAGTACCTCAATTTGCTTTTTACCCATTGCTTTACGCAATACATCCGCTTCACCTTTGGTAAAATTTGCTAATTGTTGTGAAAGTAGCATTACTTGCTCTTGATAAACCGTAATACCATAGGTTTCCTTTAGGTAACCTTCCATGGCGGGTAAATCATAAATAATTTCCTCATCACCGTGTTTACGTGCAATAAAACTGGGTATGTATTCCATTGGTCCTGGGCGATAGAGTGCATTCATGGCAATCAAATCAGCAAAAACAGTAGGTTTTAAGTTAATCATGTGTTTTTGCATCCCTGGAGATTCATATTGAAAAACACCTACGGTTTCTCCTTTCTGAAAGAGCTCGTAGGTTTTTGCATCATCAATAGGTATTGCTTCTGGGTCAATTTCTATACCGTGTAATTGTTTTACAATTTTTACGGTATCTTTTATAAGTGTTAATGTTTTTAATCCTAAAAAATCCATTTTTAATAAACCTGCATCCTCAACTACAGAATTATCAAATTGGGTACAATACATTTCCGAATCTTTTGCTAAAGCTACGGGTACAAATTTGGTAATATCGTCTGGTGTAATAATAACCCCACAAGCATGAATACCTGTGTTTCGCATAGAGCCTTCAATTACTCTTGCTTGATTTATGGTTTGTGCTTGTAAATCATCACCTTCAGAAATATTTAAAAGTTCGTTGATTTTTTCAATTTCTTCGGTTCTAAATTTCGCTTTTAAATCGGCATCAGACTTTCCGAAAATCTTCGATAATTTGGTATTTGGTATTAATTTGGCAATAACATCTGCCTCATGAAGTGGTAAATCCAACACACGTGCGGTATCTCTAATAGCTGATTTTGCAGCCATGGAGCCATACGTAATAATTTGCGCTACTTGATTAGCACCGTATTTATCAATTACGTATTGCATAACGCGCCCACGCCCCTCATCATCAAAATCAATATCAATATCGGGCATACTTACACGTTCTGGATTCAAGAAACGCTCAAAAAGTAAATCGTATTTTAAGGGGTCAATATTGGTAATCCATAAGCAAAAAGCAACTACGGATCCTGCTGCCGAACCCCGTCCAGGACCTACGGAAACATCCATATTACGTGCTTCTCTTATAAAATCTTCTACAATTAAAAAATATCCAGGATAACCGGTTTTTTCAATTACAGAAAGCTCGAAATCAAGACGTTCTTCTATTTCTTCAGTAATTTCACCATATCTTTTTTTAGCTCCTTTAAAGGTAAGGTGTGCTAAAAATTTATTTTCACCTCGTTTGCCTCCATCAGCTTTATCTTCTTCAAATTTAAATTCTTCAGGAATATCAAATGCAGGTAATAAAACATCACGTGCTAATACGTAAGGTTCTATTTTGTCAACTACTTTTTGAATGTTTAAAATGGCTTCAGGAATATCTTTAAAAAGCGCCTTCATTTCATTAGGGCTCTTAAAATAATATTCTTGGTTGGGCATTCCGTATCTATAACCACGACCTCTACCAATTGGAGTAGCTTGTTTTTCACCATCTTTTACACATAATAAAATATCATGGGCATTGGCATCCTCTTGTTTTGCGTAGTAGGTATTATTGGTGGCTACTAATTTAATGTCGTGTTTTTTAGCTAAAGAAATAAGTACCGGATTTACGCGGTTTTCATCTTCTTGATTGTGACGCATGATTTCAATATATAAATCATCTTCAAATTCTTGTTTCCACCACAATAGAGCTTCTTCAGCTTGTTTTTCACCAATATTTAAAACTTTACTAGGTACTTCACCATATAAATTTCCTGTTAAAACAATAATATCTTCTTTGTATTGTTTGATGATTTCCTTGTCAATACGCGGCACGTAATATTTTCCTTTGGTAAAACCAATAGACGACATTTTTGCTAAATTATGATATCCATTTTTGTTTTTAGCAAGTAGTACAATTTGATAACCGTTGTCTTTATTTTTTTTATCCAAATGGTTTTCACACACCTGAAACTCACAGCCTACAATTCCAGTTAAGGGTTTTTGAGTAATTTCTGCGAAGGTGATTTCTTCAAAATCGGTTCCGTTTTTTATAGCTTCTTCGCGTTTTTTGTCTTGTTCTTTGCGTTTTTTTGCAAGTTCTTTTTTTTGAGCTTTAATGCCAGCGTTGTACTTAGCAACTGCACCAACAAATTTAAAAGCGCCCATCATATTAGCATGATCTGTCATGGCAACCGCATTCATATTGTGATTTACAGCTTCGTTAACCAAGTCACTAAAACTCATGGTACTTTGTAGTATAGAAAACTGTGTGTGGTTGTGTAAATGCGAAAACTCAGCGGCTTTTAATGCTGAAATATTTTGGGTAATTTCGTCTTTAGTAACTTTTGGAGCAGTTTGTTGCGCCAATCGTTTTGTAATTTTTTCAGATGCTTTTTTAAGGTTGATGTGTTTTAAGCCAATAACCTCAATTGTCTTCGGGTTTTTAGCTGAAAAGCGATTAAAATAATCTGGGGTTACGTCTAATTCTTCTTGTGTGTAGTTGTATTTTCTAACCAACTCGAAAAAACATCGGGTAGTAGCCTCAACATCGGCAGTGGCATTATGGGCGTCTCCAAAAGGTTCGTTAAATAAATGTTGATGCAACTCAGTTAGGGTAGGTAATTTAAACCTACCACCTCTACCTCCAGGTAACTGACAGAGGGTAGCTGTTTTTTCGGTACAGGTATCTAAAACGGGGGTTTCTTGTAGTTTGTTTTCTATTTGTAACCTATGAAACTCACAACCTATAATGTTATTATCAAACCCTACGTTTTGACCTACTACAAATTTAGCTTTACCCAATGCAATGTTAAATTTCTCTAACATTTCACGTAAATCAATTCCTTGTTCTTGCGCTAACTCGGTAGAAATACCGTGTATTTTTTCGGCATCATAGGGTATGTTGAATCCGTCAGGTTTTATTAAATAATCTTGATGTTCCACGCAATTACCCATTTCATCATGCAATTGCCACGCAATTTGTATGCATCTTGGCCAATTATCGGTATCGGTATATGGAACATTCCAGCGTTTTGGTAGTCCTGTGGTTTCGGTGTCAAATATTAAGTACATAGAACACAAAAATAGTGATTATTTATTTTTGTTTTTAAGGATGGGTCGGTTAGTTGTGAACAAAAGTAAAGGTGTTTTGTTTCTGTTTTATTTTGCTATATTTGTGAGGTTGGTATCTATTAAGGTGTGAGTGTTTTAATATGAAATTTGTAGTAAACACGGATTGCAAATCCGCGCCATCGGGATATGACTCAACTGAAAAGGGATATGAATCACCTTCAAAATAGGAGCCTTTTGCAAAAAAATATATTGGACCTCTTAGAGAAGCTACCAGAGATGCAAATATATTTACTGATTATTTAGAAATGGGAGCATTGACAACAACAATACTTTCAAAATGGGGCAACATTTGCAATTTCAGTACCTGTAGCTGCTGAGTCAGCACTTTATAGTGGTGTTTTTGGTGCAGTATCTGCGGTTTTAAGTGCTGTTATGATGGATAAAAAAGGGTTTAAAGATGACGTTGTATCAATAATAATTCCAAAAGTAATAAAAAAACCTGTTGAAAAAATATCTAAAAAAGCAGTAAAATTTATAGAAGAAATATCACGTAGAACAAATGCCAATTCTTATGCTAACTCAGAAATGTTAATTGAACAAATTATAAATAAGGCAACCTCAAATGGTACTAATTCGGCAACTAATAATAGTTCAGATCAAAAAAATGATTGTGGCTGTAAATAATAAATAACATAGTAATGGATAAAGATTTTATTTTCGAAATAACTTTAAGTATAGTATTTTTATATTCAATTTTTAATGTTAAAAAACAATACAAAAAATATCAACAAATTAAGAATACAAATAATCTTAATAAATATAAAGAAATAAAAATATTAATATGGGAAATTTCTACAATTTTTATCGGGATTGTATATATTATAATGTTAATAATTGGGTGGGAATAGTTGAAACTCCCCGCTACCGCTCGTATAAAATAGTGTCGCTACTGCTCGTTTGTAACGAGTAGCGGTAAGAGTGAGAAAACAAACAAAAGCTACTATTTTTAATTTAAGAGTAGCTTTTTTAACTAAAATGAAGTTGCAGTTTAAAATAGAAAGTGTTATTTAATCTTGCTTATACCCATCTTGAGAAGCCGTTTCAAAATCAGTTTTAAATTTGTAATACTTATTCTTAATTGAAAGCCATTTCTTTTTATAATCAGGAATAGTATAGCTATCAAAAACCTCATCTTTTAACCACTTTTTAGATAGGGCGGTTTTTATATTGTAAACGCCATCGGGTGATTCTCAAGCTATGGAAGAAGCTATCAATAAGTTTTATCCGATGCAGTAATTTAGTAATTTCTCATTACCGCATATTCGTACTGTTCAATAAATATCTTTTTAAAGGCACTAATGTTATTTTGTTCGTAAAATAATAATATTGCCTTTTTAAATTCTGAAACCTCAACAGTTGTATAGGATAATGGGCAATAATTATGACCAACTAAAACGCCATTCGCAACAATTCGTGCAGTACGTTTATTGCCATCTTCAAACCCTTGTATATACGAAATCAAAATTACCGTTAGCAGTACTTTTGAGAAGATACATTCGGTATTATTAACAAGCTTACACGTTTCTATTAATGCTTCTCTTATTTGATGTTCATTATCAATTGGATGGTATTCAGTACCAGTAACACCAACAGCCATTGTTCTTATGTTTTTTCCTACTCCTAAATCATTAATTAATAATGAATGTATGTTTTCAATATTAGTTAAGGTAAGTGGTGTTAAATAGTCTGGATATTGGTAAATAAAATCAATTGCTTTTTTATGATTCAATAACATTGTCATTTCATCTATAGTCTTATTATCAGCAGTTTTATTCTCATTGATTAAATTTTCTGTTTCTAATAGCGTATAAGTACTACCTTCTATTTTTGAAGATTTCCATATTAATTCTATACTATGCTTTTGGATACTCTTCTTTAATAAAATAGGGCTATTTTGTAACTGTTTTAACTTTTCTTCATAGCTTCTTTGTAACTCATTTAATTGGTTTAACTCATTCAAGGTAAACAAACTTACAGTTGCTAGTGTTTCGATTAAATCAAAATTATAACCACTTTGAGCATTGCGGTTTTCAGCTCCTTTTTTATAATAGTTCTTAAGATTTATTTCACGTATAATATTATAAGCTTGGGTTATGGCGTACTTTGTTCCTCTACCAGTTCCAATAACTACAATTAGATTATCATTAACTAGTTTGCTAATAGCTCTTTGAATTGTCCTAACGGCTCCTTTAACTCCGTTTGCAATTTCTTTAGCGGGTTTATTTGGGTGTTTTATTAGGTACTCTATTATCTTTGTACGGATATCTTTTGCCATTTCTATGTTATTTATTGTAAAAATACACTTTTTAGCGAAACTTTTATATTTTACGCGCCAAATAAAAACACTTTACGTGACAAAATATATATAAAAAATAATATTTATAGAACTGTTGTGGCATAATAAAAGCTTATTTAAGTAAGTAATAGTAATGTTTTTGCTTGTTTGTAATTCTTGAAAATAAAAATTAAAGAGGTTGTGGCGATAATTAATTATTACTTGCGCCATAAAAAGATGATTTACATGCCATTTTTATAATATTGAGTTCTATTTGTTTTTAAGGATGGGTCGGTTAGTTGTGAGCAAGAGTAAAGGTGTTTTGTATCTGTTTTATTTTGCTATATTTGTGTGGTTGGCATCTATTAAGGTGTGAACGTTTTAATTTGAAATTTGTAGTAAACACGGATTGCAAATCCGCGCCATCGGGTTTTTTGTATTAAAAAATAATAGGAATTTAATAATTATGTATATTTGTAGCATGGGAGCAATAGATTTAAGAAATAAATGGGTAGAATCAATCGGAAAGGTTGATGAACGTTTTCTGCGTATGATTGATGCACTTTATGAAAGCTATGTAAAAGATGAAACTGATTTTTTTGATGAACTTCCAAAAGAAATACAAGAGTTAATTGATGAAGGCTTAGAAGAAGCTAAGTTAGGGAAAGTTAGATTACATTCAGATGTGATGTCAGAGTACAGGCAGAAATATGATATTTTGGAATAATATAATATGAAAATAGTTTGGACTGAAAAAGCAGAATTTTCGTATGCTAAGGAGTTAGAAAACATAAGTAAAAAGTGGACTAACAAGGAAGTGGTAAGCTTTATGAACTTAGTTGATGAGTTTATTAAAAAGTTGGAAACGGGATTAATTGAGGGGAAAGTATCTTCAAAAAGGAATGTTCGTTCATTTGTAGTATCTAAACAAACTACTTTATATTTTAGTGTAAATAAAAAAGAAAAAGTAATAGATTTAATATTATTCTGGAATAATAAATTCAACCCTGAAAAGTTAAAAAAAGCATTACAAAATAGTTAAGTTATATCTTGCCTTAAATTAATTAGGATGTTTATTTGAAATTAAGAAGTTGAAATAAGTATAATAAGACACTATTCGTTTGGAATGCTACTACCCGAAGCTTTGGGGTTTTCGTTTTTAGTTAAAATGAAGTTGCAGTTTAAAATAGAAAGTGAGTATTTAATCTTGCTCCCTGGTATTTTGACTAGCCGTTTCAAAATCTGTTTTAAACTTGTAATTTTTAATGTTATAAATATCAAAAAAATACGATATTTTACGGTGTAGTGTAATAAAATTATAAAAAAAGAGTGCATTACAATAAAAGGTAGTATATTTGCGCACTTAAATAAATTAATAACCGAGGTCGAGCACCTCAAAATTAACAGATTATGCCTGTAAAAATTAGATTACAAAGACACGGAAAAAAAGGAAAACCATTTTATTGGGTTGTTGCAGCAGATGCAAGAGCAAAAAGAGATGGTAAGTATTTAGAAAAATTAGGTACGTACAACCCAAACATGAACCCTGCAGAAATTAACTTAGATGTTGATGGATGTGTAAAGTGGTTAGGTGATGGTGCACAACCTACAGATACTGCAAGAGCATTATTATCTTATAAAGGTGTTATGTATAAAAAACACTTGTTAGGAGGTGTTAAAAAAGGAGCTTTAACAGCAGAGCAAGTAGAAGAAAAATTTACGGCTTGGGTAACTGAAAAAGAAGCGAAAGTACAAGGTAAAGTTGATGGTTTATCTAAAGCTGAAATTGAAGCGAAAGCAGCAATTTTTGCAGCAGAAAAAGCAGTAAACGAAGCGCGTATTGCAGCAGCAGTTCCAGCACAAGAAGAAGAATAAATTATGCAAATTAAGGATTGTTTCTTTTTAGGAAAAATCGTTAAAAAGTATAGCTTTAAGGGAGAGGTATTGGTAAAATTAGATACCGATAATCCCGCACAGTTTATAAATTTGGAATCAGTTTTTATTTCTTTACGAAATAATCTGATTCCTTTTTTTGTAGAAGATTGTAGATTGCATAAATCGCAATTATTGCGTATCAAGTTTGAAGATGTAGAAACAGAAGAAGATGCAGATGCTATTTTAAAATCGGACTTGTATTTGCCCATGAGTTTTTTGCCTGAATTGGGAGAAGATCAGTTTTATTTTCATGAAATAAAAGGATATATAGTTATTGATAAAAATTTTGGAACCGTTGGTGTTATTACAAACGTAAATAGTGCAGGGGCACAAGATATTTTTGAAATAGATCATAACGGAACGGAAATTTTAATACCCGTTGCCGATGATTTTATTACAAAAATTGACAAAGAGAATAAGCAAATATTAGTCAATACACCAGAAGGGTTGATTGATTTGTATTTAGAAGAATAATTAAACTAGAGAGGTGGCCGAGTGGTTTAAGGCGCACGCCTGGAAAGCGTGTATGCGTTTATAGCGTATCGAGGGTTCGAATCCCTTCCTCTCTGCAACAAGAACACCTAATTCCTTTATTTATAAGGTCTTAGGTGTTTTTTATTTGGTAGTGGTGCAACATATGGGCTACCAGCATCAAAAACAGTCAATATTTCAATATTCT